>NZ_JAKUFR010000014.1:0-83601 GCF_022663555.1 Bacillus cereus group sp. BfR-BA-01381 | reverse complement strand
GGCATATATGGTGCCGCAAAACTAATTGTGACAGCCCCAACTACAGCTCCGACTAAACCTGTGAAAAAATAACCTTTTTTACTGCCTGATTTTCTCACTTCTCTCGTTTCACTATGCTCTTCATTTAAATTTGGTCCGTCGTAATATCCCATGTTTACTTCCCCTCTCTGGTGAATTCATATTTTCAGTATAGTCACGTTTTGTGTCCTTCTTGTGAACTCATCGTGAAATCCAATTAAAAAAATACTCTTATCTAACATTGTAGACAAGAAATGTATTTTTTGTACATTCTACCTGCCAAAGAGGATATAAAATCGACATTTCCCTAGGCTAAAGTACACAATCCGTTACAATTATTCTTCAAACTTATAACCAACTCGAATAACAGTACCAATATGCTTCGCTTTATCTCCTAGCTTATTTCGTAGTTTTTTAATATGAGTATCAACCGTTCGGTCATCACCGTAATAGTCATATCCCCACAACTGATCTAATAAATGTTGACGTGACAACACAATTCCTTTGTTCTCCATTAAATAAACAAGAAGTTCAAATTCTTTATGTGTCAATATAATTTCTTCTCCATCTACTAAAACGGTTCTAGATAGACGATTCACTTCTATTCCAGCTAGAGACATAGCATTTTCTTCTGCTACTCCTACCACGCCATCCGCACGTTTTAATAATGTCTTCGCGCGAGCTACTAACACTTTCGGGCTGAAAGGTTTTGTTACATACTCATCCGCACCTAATTCGAACCCTAGTAATGTATCATCTTCATCCGAACGTGCTGTTAGCATAATAATTGGTACTGCTGATTCTTTTCTAATTCGTCTACAAACAGACCATCCATCTATTTCTGGTAACATAATATCTAACATAATTAAATCAATTTCATGCTCTGCAAATAATTCTAGCGCTTTTTTTCCGTCTTCTGCTTCGATCACTTCAAAGCCTTCGTTACGAAAGTAATCACTAACAATTTCACGTAATCTTCTTTCATCTTCAACAAGTAATACTGTTTTATTCATATCATCTATCCCGCCTTTTTACTCTTTCAATCGAATAATACGTTGATTGGAGCTTCCGCGAAATGGAAGTGTTAAATCTTTTTTCTCGATTTCAAATCTTCCATCGACTAAAACATCCCCATAATGTAACAACTCTATCATATCATTATTTTGAGAACTCTGTATCTCTTCTAACGTATAACCTGTATACATCCATAGATTTTTTTTCAAATCTTTTACAGCTTTTGCTACTTTTTTCACTTCAGCAGCTTGAAAAAACGGATCCCCACCTGAAAATGTTACATCAGTTAATGGATTACTTGCAATCTCTTTCACAATTTCTTCTACTGTCATTTCAGTTCCATTACAAATATTCCACGATTTCGGATTATGGCAACCGAAACAACGATGCGGACAGCCCGCAAAAAACACGACTGTCCGCAATCCTTCTCCATCTACTACACTATCATGAATGATGTTCATCACTTTCATTTATGCTTCACCCGATCCATCTCTTCACTACGTTTCGCACTATTCCACTTCGACATATCTCCTACAAGATAACCTGTTATGCGGCGAATTCTTTCTATATTGGCCTCATCTTCATTTCCGCAGCTTGGACATTCATTTCCGATAACTCCGTGATAATTGCAGCACTTACAACGGTCAACAGGATGATTAATTGAACCGTATCCAACACCATTCTCTGCCATCGCTTGCACAATTTGTTTTAACGCCTTCTTGTTATGCATAGCTGCTCCGTCTAGTTCAATATACGTAATGTGCCCCCCGTTACATAGAGCATGGAAAGGTCCTTCTAAACGAATTTTATTTATCGCTTGCATGTTATAGTAAACTGGGATATGGAATGAATTCGTATAATAATTATGGTTCGTTATACCGCTAATCACGCCAAATTCTTCCCTATCCTTTTTCACAAACTTCCCTGATAACCCTTCTGCAGGAGTTGCAATGACTGAGAAATTCAGTTCATGTTCTTCTGTCGCTTTATCCATTCTATCTCTCATAAAGGAAATAATTTCATATCCGAGTTTCCATGATTCTTCATCTTCTCCGTGATGCTTTCCTGTTAAAGCTACTAAACACTCCGCAAGACCGATAAAACCAAGACTTAACGTCCCTTGCTTTAAAATCGATGCTACAGAATCTTCAGGCTGTAACTTTTCTCCACCGCGCCACACGCCCTGTGAATATAAAAATCGAAAATCTCTTGCTCGCTTCGTACATTGATACTCAAATCTCTCTAATAATTGCTGGATTCCTACATCTAAGTAATAATTTAACGCTTCAAAAAACGCTTCTTGTGAACCACTAATGAGTGCTAATTTCACTAAGTTAATGGACGTAAATGATAAATTCCCTCTTCCAATCGCCGTTTCTTCTCCATGTATGTTAGACATAACACGAGTACGACATCCCATGTAACATACTTCACTTTCCGGTCTTCCATCATAATGCACAGCATTAAATGGCGCATCTAAAAATGAAAAGTTAGGGAATAATCGTTCAGCCGTTGTCTCTAACGCTAATTCAAATAAATCATAGTTCGGATCGCATTCTTCAAAATTCACACCTTTTTTCATTTTAAAAATTTGAATAGGAAAAATTGGTGTTTCCCCTTTACCAAGACCAGCTTGTGTCGCTTTTAAAAGTTGTTTAATTAAAAGTCTTCCTTCTTTCGATGTGTCTGTTCCATAATTAATAGAAATAAACGGTACTTGCCCCCCGCCCCTACTATGCATACTATTTGAATTATGAATGAAAGCTTCACAAGCCTGATACGTATCATTTTCTGTTTCTTTCCACGCAAATTCTTCTATTTGTTCTTTCGTAAGCGGATATGACTGTAATCGTTTCTTATGTCTCTCTACTGTTTTTCTCACATATGGAGCTAAATCGACATCAAAGAGTGCAAACGATTGACCACCATGCTGCATATTTTGATTCGCTTGAAAAATAATAGATGAAAGAGCTAATGCACTTTTAATGTCTTGCGGTTGTCTCATATGTCCATGTCCGGTATGAAAACCGTTCGCAAGCATTTGCGCTAACGGAATTTGTGAACAAGTTGTCGTTCCTGTCGCATAAAAATCTAAATCATGTGGATATAATATATTTTCATTTATCGCTTTTTTCACTTGATCTGACAATAAATTTTCAACAGCGTAATATTTCGCACTCTCAGATGCGAACGTTCCCATTACTCCCATCGGAGAGCGGCCATCTACATTTGCATTTTCTTGCATTAAATCTTGTTCATTTCCGTGGACTATTGTCTTAAACACTTTCATTAATTCTTCTTCTCCACGTGTATTATTTTGTAACATTTATAACCCTCCACCAATATGTTGTTGTCTTTTGATTAAAATGTTACTACATATAGTCTTAGTGTTTCTGTGAGAAATGTAACATTACTGTGAAATTTTTTTCACGAAATAATGAATTTTTCATTTACAAAAAAGAAATGTGCTCTTTACAAATGTATGGTACAATATACGGGAAAAACTCTTTTTACCCTTTATCAACACATTTGAATAAAGGAGACTGAACTTATGGTTACTACATATCTTTTATTTATCGTTGCCTACTTACTTGGCTCGATTCCATTTGCACTAGTCGTTGGAAAGATTGGTTATGGAATTGACATTCGTGAGCACGGAAGCGGTAATTTAGGCGGAACAAATACATTCCGCACACTAGGGAAAAAAGCAGGTTTTATCGTTACAATTGCTGACATTTTAAAAGGTACATTAGCAACGAGTCTACCGATTATTTTCGCGTTAGACGTTCATCCACTATGGTTCGGATTAGCAGCTGTTCTTGGACATGTGTATCCGATTTTCGCGAAGTTCCGTGGTGGTAAAGCAGTTGCAACTTCTGCTGGCGTGCTATTATGCTACTCACCAGTTGTTTTTGCAATATTAGCTGTTGTCTTTTTCAGCCTTTTATTTACAACAAGATACGTATCACTTTCTTCTATGGTAACAGCTGTTGTTGCCGTTATTGCATCAATTGTTAGCGGGGATAAAATCTTCATTATTGCGATGTGTTTATTAGCAGGTATGGTTATTTATAAACACCGTGCAAATATTGGACGAATTATAAATAAAACTGAACCGAAAGCAAACTTTTCAAAAAAGCAAAAATAAGATCGTAACCCACATAACGCAAAAAGAAAACGTGAAGCATATTAATAGCGTCTTTTTGCGTTATTTTTTATACTAAAGAAAAAGCAACATAATTTGGAGGAACTATACATGAATCTTTCCGTAACAAAAGAAGCAGCACAATGGTATAAAAACGAATTAAACTTACAATCGGGTGAAACACTGCGCCTTTTCGTACAATACGGCGGGTGCAGTACTGTGCAAAAAGGACTCTCTTTAGGTATTCGTAAAGATGATCCTGCACATCCTGCTGTACAAACTCAAGAAGAAGGTATTAACTTCTTTATTGAAGGCGATGATGAGTGGTTCTTCGATGGACATAATTTATCTGTTACATTTAACGACGGTGATGATTTCCCGCAATTTAATTATGAAAAATAAAAAAAAACGTGGCATCTGCCACGCTTTTTTATTTTTTCTTAATTTCCTCATATTTCGCATACCACTCTGGATATAACTTTTTAAATGATACGGGCCTGAACCCTTCTTTTTTCGCACAAATATTTGTCGTACTTGCAGTAATACAAAGTTCACCTTCACCATTATATATTTCATAACCATATACAACGCGAAGCGGGCTCACAGTGTCCACCCACGTTTTCACAATTGCTTTTTCACCGTAACGCATCGCTTTACGATATGAAATTTGCAAGTCTAACACAGGAGAAATAATTCCCTCTTTCTCCATTTCAACATATGAAAACCCTAAATCTTGTATAAGTTTCGTGCGACCTAATTCAAGCCACACCAAATAGTTTGAATGGTAAACAACACCCATTTGATCTGTTTCCGCATAACGGATTTCAACTTCATGTTCTGCTACAAACATATGTATATTCGCCTTCTTTCACTTCTGCTACCTTGCATACATTTAATCATAATACAGCGGAATCAAAAATAAAATAAAAACAGTGAATCTTTTCCCGAAAGGAGCAAGCACATGATTCAAATTGTAACGGTTCGTAGCGGTGATAGCGTATATAGCTTGGCATCAAAATATGGATCAACACCTGACGAGATAGTAAAAGACAATGGATTAAATCCAGCTGAAACACTCGTTGTTGGTCAGGCTCTGATCGTGAATACGAAAGGGAATAATTATTATGTACAGCCTGGCGATAGCCTATATCGAATCTCTCAAACATATAACGTTCCTCTCGCTAGTTTAGCTAAAGTGAATAACTTATCTTTAAAATCCATTCTCCACGTTGGACAGCAATTATATATACCGAAAGGGACGAAACGTGCAGTAGAATCCATCGCTTATTTACAACCTTCCACTATACCTATTAAAGAAAGTTTAGTTAATGCTACACGTGCTATTAATCCATTTTTAACATACTTAGCTTACTTCAGCTTCGAGGCAAAAAGAGATGGTACGTTAAAAGAACCAACTGAAACAGCTAAAATCGCTAATATTGCAACGCAAGGTAATACCATCCCTATGCTCGTTATTACGAACATCGAAAACGGAAATTTCAGTGCCGATCTAACATCCGTTATTTTACGGGACGCAACAATCCAAAACAAATTTATTACAAATATTTTGCAAACTGCTGAGAAGTACGGTATGCGAGATATTCATTTTGATTTTGAGAGTGTTGCACCCGAAGATCGCGAAGCGTATAATCGTTTTTTACGAAATGTGAAAACACGCTTACCTAACGGATACACATTAAGTACAACGCTTGTACCGAAAACAAGTTCCAATCAAAAGGGAAAATTTTTCGAAGCTCACGATTATAAAGCACAAGGACAAATTGTTGATTTCGTCGTCATTATGACATATGACTGGGGATGGCAGGGCGGACCACCGATGGCAATCTCTCCTATCGGTCCTGTAAAAGAAGTACTTCAATACGCAAAATCTCAAATGCCTCCTCAAAAAATTATGATGGGGCAAAATTTATACGGATTCGATTGGAAACTTCCGTTCAAACAAGGGAACCCACCAGCAAAAGCAGTTAGCTCTGTTGCAGCTGTTGCACTTGCTCGTAAATACAATGTTCCTATCCGCTATGATTTCACAGCTCAAGCTCCACATTTCAACTACTTTGACGAAAATGGTGTACAACACGAAGTTTGGTTTGAAGATGCGAGATCTATTCAAAGTAAATTCAATTTAATGAAAGAACAAGGCATTGGCGGTATTAGTTATTGGAAGATTGGCTTGCCATTTCCACAAAATTGGCGTTTACTCGTTGAAAACTTTACAATTACGAAAAAGGGCTGACAAAAGTCAGCCCTTTTTTACTATTAAAAATCCGTCACAAAAAGAAGAATGATGACATTCTCCTTCTTTAACCGTTATCAACAATCGGTTGTTTACCCGTTTGGTCTTGCATTTGCTTTCCTTTATTGCCACCAGCTTTTTTTGATTGTGTTCCAATATGATTCGGTGCAAAGTCTTTTGAATTCTTTTTCGGATTACCCATTACTATCGCCTCCTTAACAGTAGTATCGTACTAGTGTTAAGAATTATTCAGCTTGCTTAAAAAGTTTCATTTCATAACGTTTTTCAATACGCTCTTCAATGCGATCGATTGCATCGCGATCGCTTAATAATTGTTGTTTATTTTCTTTCACAAGCTCGTCAAACGATTTACGGCGACTTCTTCTCATGCTGTTCACCCTCTCTCCTTCGCTTTCTTATTACATAGTATGAGCAAAGGAAAAACTATTTAATCAGATTTGCAAGAAAATTTTATGTTTTAATACTCCTAAAAAAACTCCGTGTACAACAAATCGTACACGGAGTTTTTCATACCATAATATTTAAATACTCTTTTAACTTTTCATCTGCATTCATTTCACTTTGTTTATAGTCACGCAGCGCTCGCAGTACGACATCATACTGTTCTAAAATATAACCTTCTAATTTCAAAACATCCTCTAAGCTATTCAGCATAATTCTCGTATTACCAACTTCACTTTTTAACGCAGGTTCACATTTTAAACTCGTACATATTTCTTTCACATCATCTTCTAATATGTCTGTTAATACGTATTTCTTTCGCCCTTTTACCTTTAATCTCATAACTGGATAAAAAGCTTTTATATCTAAATAGCTTCCTACATTCATGCAACGAATCCATTCAATATCACGTTTATTTCGTACAAGTATCTCTTTTACCGCTTCATATACTGCTGTTTCATCAAGTACTTCCGTATTCGATTTCCCTTTTGCCTCTACTTCAATAGATGCACATTTTTGATAAACAGTTGCACAAGTAATACAATCATCAAATGCATTATGAGAGCTCAAACGAATGCCAAGCATGCGCTTTAACGTTTCAAGTTTATGATTAGGCGCGTGCTTCATATATTTCTTTGCTAGAAACACAGTATCAATCACTTTATTTTGTGGTTCCGGTAAATCAAGCATATTCACATTACTTTTCAAAAAGCGCATATCAAAAGATGCATTATGAGCGACAATTACATTTGTATGTAAAAATGCTAAAAATAAAGGTAACACTTCTTCAATCGTCGGTGCATCCGAAACACGATAATTTGTAATACCTGTTAAACTCGTTATTCGGTCCGGAATTGGACGCTCCGGATTCACATAGGAAACAAATTGATCTACTAGTTCATGATTACGATATTTCACTGCTGCCACTTGAATGATCTTATCATTATAAGGATTAAATCCTGTTGTTTCAAAGTCAATTACAACATAATCTAACGGTAAGGATATATTCCCCACTCCAAATACACTCCTTTATCTTTCAACGTTTATATTTCTTTTATCATACCATGCAGTTATCACTACGTGAAAAAGAAAAGGCAGAAATGATTAGATTTCATCTCTACCTTTTCACTGTTATTTTAATTTGGCAATCCGTTTCTCCATCTCTTTTTGCGTCATCGGCCCAATAAACTTATCTTGAATGACACCTTTCGTATCTATAAAATACGAAGTTGGGATCGTAATGACTTTATAAGCTGTTGTTACATCAATGTTCTTATCCAATAAAATAGGAAAAGTAATCCCTTTTTCCTTAGCAAAATTACTTACCTTTTCTATCCCCCCGCCTTTTTCTGAAGGCGTATAATTTATTGCTAAAATTTCTACATTTTCTTTATGTTCTTTATAGAAAGCCTCCATATCTGGCATTTCTTGCTGGCAAGGCCCACACCACGTTGCCCAAAAGTTTAAAATCACTTTCTTTCCTTTTAAATCTGATAACTTTACATTCGTTCCATCTAACTTCGTTAATTCAAAGTCTGGCGCACTCTTCCCTATTTCAATACCATTACTTGCAATCATTTCTTTCATAGCAGCTTCACTTTTTGTTTGCTCCCCTTGTACTACCTGATCGTTTTTACCAAACTGTTCATAAGCTGCATATCCCGCTAAACAAAGTAACACTACAATAATCGTAAGCTTCCGCCACATTTTATATCACCCTAACGTATTTATCTTCTTTTAACATATTTATCAAAATACTATATACCTTATTTTAGCTTATACGGACAAGCTTGGAAATATTCACAGTCAAAATAATTAGAATATTCTTATTTAAAGTGCATTTTTTTCCTTTTTATCATATAATTAGAAAAATAAATGCAGTGTTGTTTATTTTCTTATGGACCTATTCACCTTTTTACTTTCGTAGTTATATAAACTTCAACAAAAGGGGGATTTTTTATGAATTCATTCGAAAAAATAACATTATATATTCTTAGTTTTCTTTTATACCCAATCGGTATTATTACATGGATCATTTCACTCTTTAGTAACGATCTTGAAAAAAAGAAAGTAGGACGTATTTGTCTCTACGTTTCTCTAGTCTCATTCGTCCTTTTCTTAATTCTTGGAATTGCAACTTTCCTTATGACAGCTACTTTTAACGTCGATCTGAATCATTCAGAATCTATCGAGTATCAAATAAATGACGCTGAATAAAGATAAGAGCATTGTTCTTATCTTTATTCACATCTCTTAAAAAATGAATGACTATTTATTAATTTTTCAGGACTTCCACATGCTACAATACTTCCTTCTTTCATGATGACAACGCGATTTGCTAGTATTACTTTCTCTACATCATGTGTCGCCACAATTCTCGTGACCTCGCCTCCCAGCCCTTCTATCATATCCCAAACAATTTCTTGATTGCTCGGATCTAATCCGGCAGTCGGTTCATCTAAAATAATAAGATTTGGATTTGAAACAATTGCTCGCAATAATGCAAGGCGTTTTCTTTCTCCTCCTGAAAACTCTTCACCGCTTTTATGTAGTACAGTTTGAAGACCTTCAGATAACCCCCTAACAATCGGCGTTACATTTACAAGTCCAGCATTTTTTTCGAACTCGTTTTCTATCCTCTCTTCCTCGAAATATATATTCTCTTCTACTGTCGTCCGAAAAAAACGAGGTTCTTGCCAAACTGTAGTCAATCGAGCCTCATTTCCATAATAAGCAACGCTACCGTTAGATGGTTTATACAATCCTGTCATTAATTTTAAAAGCGTTGTTTTTCCTGCACCACTTTCTCCCACAATAATAACGAGTTCACCAGGTTTAATTTGCAAATCAATATTATAAATTCTGCATTTCTCTTCATCATTCTCCTGAAATGAAACATTTGTTAACGTCATCCCCATCGCTCTTTCTACATTACTATTTGCCACTCGTTTATCTAAAAAGGAAAAAACTCTATTTGCCGAAGCAATTGCAACTTGTGTCATCATTAATAAATCGCCCACATAACGGACAGGGAAAAAGAGCATTTCAATTGTCGCTAACACTGCAACAAGTGAACCAACTTCTATTTCCCCCTTCATTATTTTTTGCACACCTATAATGAGAACAACGATATATGCTCCTGTTTCCATCACCGTTCCAACTACCCCAATGCAATGTTGCATCATCGTCTTCTTTACTTCTGTTTTATAAGATTGTGCTGTTACTCTCTTAAATAAGCGAATGGCCCATTTTTCTTTTTGTAAACTACGCAAATCTTGTACTCCTTTTACAAACTGTGACACCATCTCTACAACAGTTGACTGATTGTTTTGAGCAATACTTGCAATATTTCTTACCTTTTTCCCCATCAATATCGGAACCGTTGCACTTAAAAATAAAAACGGAGTTACCCACAATATAAATTGTATATCTATATGTTGTAGTGCTATGAACGCACCTACAAATTGCGCAATGGCGTGTATATATTCTATTAATATAGAACCATATAATCTGACCCAGTTTGGAATATCAGACACAACTAACGTCTCTAACTCTCCTTGTTTAATTTTCTCACTCTCTTCAAACGGTAATAAGAAAAAATGACGTAATACATCTATACGCTTCTCTCGTAGTATTCGCTGACTTGCTTTGGAGCTTACATAATCAAATGAAAGATTGTTTATCCACATCAACAAGCGACTTGCTGTAAACAAAGTAATGTAAAGATACGCTCCTTTCAGCTCTCGTTGAATCAGGTTATCTACAATTAGTCCCATGAATAGTGGACGGGAGAGATTTAAAATAGCTGCAAAAAGCCCACTGCATACAGCTGCTATTACTAATATTTTTTCTTTCTGTAACGGTAACAAAATTCTTTTATATTCTTTCATGACGTTTCCTCCATTGTTTATAGTAAAAAGAAAGGGATGAAACCAAATGGTTTCATCCCTTTCCATAAAGTGAAACTTTAATCAGTGGGGGTTTTCTTCATCCCCACTGATTATTAGTTGAACCAATCGGACTTTTATGGACAGTTGATCCCCCACCTAACTTCTTTGCTTTCGCTGCATTTTGAGGTGGGGGTCTTACTGCCCATTAAAGTCGGATAAAATAAGGAAGCTAACAGTTGTTAGCTTCCTTATCGTTCATTTTAATTATTTAGTTCGACACTTTAGACTCTTCGATTTTCTCACGAAGAACCATTTGCAGAATACCACCGTGACGGTAGTAGTCAATTTCTACTTCACTATCGAAACGAGCTACTACTTCAAATTGTTTTTCGTTGCCATCTGCATCAGTTGCAACTACTTTTACAAGATCGCGCGGTCTAACTGTTTTGTCAATTTGAATTTCAAATGACTCGTTACCAACAAGACCTAATGTTTCAGCACTTTCGCCATCTTTAAATTGAAGTGGTAATACGCCCATTAACACTAAGTTACTGCGGTGAATACGCTCGAAACTTTCTGCGATTACTGCTTTAATACCCAATAAGTTTGTACCTTTTGCAGCCCAGTCACGAGAACTTCCCATACCGTAATCTTTACCTGCAACAACTAGAAGGCCTGTGCCGTCTTCTTTATATTTCATAGCAGCATCATAGATTGATGTTACTTCACCAGTTGGCCAGTATGTTGTATATCCGCCTTCTGTTCCTGGTGCAATTTGGTTTTTAATACGGATGTTCGCGAATGTACCACGCATCATCACTTCATGGTTACCACGACGAGAACCGTAAGAGTTAAAGTCAACTGGTTGTACGCCGTTTTCTAATAAGTAGCGTCCAGCTGGTGTATGCTTACCGATTGAACCTGCTGGTGAAATATGGTCTGTCGTTACAGAGTCACCAAATTTACCAACTACGCGTAAGCCTGATAACGTTTCAACTTCACCTGGCTCTTTAGATAAACCTTCAAAGAATGGTGGATTTTGAATGTATGTTGAATCATTATCCCAAGTATATAAAGCTTCGTTTGAAGTTTGGATTTCATTCCAACGCTCATTGCTATTAAATACTTGTGCATATTCTTTTTTGAACAGTTCAGATGTAACAACGCTTTGAACTACATCTTCAATTTCTTTAGCTGATGGCCAAATATCGTTGAAGTAAACAGCATTGCCATTTGCATCTTTACCGATTTCATCATTTTTCAGGTCAATATCAACAGTACCTGCAAGTGCATATGCCACAACAAGTGGTGGTGATGCTAAGTAGTTCGCTTTTACAAGTGGATGAATACGACCTTCAAAGTTACGGTTACCAGATAAAACAGATGTTACTAATAAGTCGTTTGCTGCGATTGCTTCTTCTAATTCTGGCGCTAATGGACCAGAGTTACCGATACAAGTCGTACAGCCGTAACCAACTGTTTGGAAACCTAATTGATCTAAATATGTTGTTAAACCAGACTTATCTAAGTACTCTGTAACAACTTTAGATCCTGGTGCTAATGATGTTTTTA
This sequence comes from Bacillus cereus group sp. BfR-BA-01381, assembly GCF_022663555.1. Classification (NCBI taxonomy): domain Bacteria; kingdom Bacillati; phylum Bacillota; class Bacilli; order Caryophanales; family Bacillaceae; genus Bacillus; species Bacillus cereus group sp. BfR-BA-01381. The sequence continues at coordinate 71,246 of NZ_JAKUFR010000014.1, read as the reverse complement.
CGTACTCAGGTACTACAAGTCCTTTTTCAATTGCTTTTTTCGCAACTAAACCTGCTCCAATTAATACGTATGGGTTTGATGTATTTGTACAGCTTGTAATTGCAGCGATTGCAATTGCACCTGTTTTCATCGTTACTTCTTTATCTTCTAATGTAACCTTCACTTCTTTATCGAACTCTTGCTCATTAAATCCAAGTCCTTGTGTTCCAACTGGTGCTACAACAGCTTTGTGGAACGCATCTTTCATATCTGAAAGTGGAATTAAATCTTGTGGGCGTTTCGGTCCAGAAAGGTTAGATTCAATTGTATTTAAATCAATTTCAACAAGATCAGTGTAAATTGGATCTTTGCTGTCTGCTGTATAGAATAAACCGTTTGCTTTACAGTATTCTTCAACAACTCGAATTTGCTCTTCATCTCTTCCTGTTAAACGTAAGTATTCTAATGAAATATCATCGATTGGGAAGAATCCACAAGTTGCGCCGTATTCTGGTGCCATGTTTGAAATTGTTGCACGGTCAGCTAAAGGCATGCTCTTTAGTCCATTACCGAAGAACTCAACGAATTTACCAACTACACCTTTTTGACGTAATACTTGCGTTACTTTTAATGCAACGTCAGTTGCTGTAGTACCACTTGGAAGTGTACCAGTTAATTTCACACCGATTACTTCAGGTACTGGGAAGTATGAAGGCTGTCCAAGCATTCCTGCTTCTGCTTCAATACCACCAACGCCCCAACCAAGAACGCCGATACCGTTAATCATTGTTGTATGTGAGTCTGTTCCAACTAATGAATCTGGGTATGCAATTAAGTCACCTTCAGCATTTTTCACAGCGTGAACAACTGGTGCTAAATATTCAAGGTTTACTTGGTGTACAATACCTGTAGCTGGTGGAACTGCACGATAGTTATCAAATGATTTTTGTGCCCAGCTTAAAAATTTATAACGTTCTTCATTACGTTTAAACTCTAAGTCCATGTTGAATGCAAGCGCGTCTGCCGTACCCGCTCTATCAACCTGTACAGAGTGATCAATTACAAGGTCTACAGTAATTTCCGGATTAATTTTATCAGGATCCCCACCCATGTCTGCCATTGCTTTACGAAGCGAAGCCAAATCAACAACAGCTGGAACACCAGTGAAATCTTGTAAAATTACACGAGATGGTTTAAATGGAACATCGATATCTTGCACATCTTTCGTTCCCCATTTCGCTAAATTTGTAACATGCTCTTCTGTAATTACACGTCCGTCTACTTGACGAAGTACTGATTCAAGTAAAACTTTCACGGAATATGGTAATTGAGATACGTTGCCAACCCCTGCGTTTTCAAGCGCTTTCAAATCATAATAATGATACGTTTTTCCATCTACTTCAAAAGTTGCGCGTGATTGAAATGGATTATGTTTGACCATTATGTTTCCCCCCTGTTAAACGTGACTAAGTTGTCTGAATATAAAATGTAGACAAACTTTTCAATACCTTACGATAATATCTTATTACAACTTTCTAAATAAGTAAATAATAAGAAACTTATAGATTATCATAAGTTTTCTTTATGTTTCTAAATTTGAATAGTGTTCATGCTCCTTATGAATACTATTACCATAAAGTAAAGTGCTCTATTAGCGCTTTACTTACAGTTCATACATACTATGAACTGCTCATCATTCAACTTACAAAAAAAGTTATAGAGGTGAAATAAAATGGGTAAAAGAAAAGCAAATCATACTATTTCAGGAATGAATGCGGCATCTGCACAAGGACAAGGTGCTGGTTATAACGAAGAGTTTGCAAATGAAAACTTAACTCCTGCAGAACGACAAAATAATAAGAAACGTAAAAAGAACCAGTAACGAAAAATCCCAAAAGGAACATTCACCTTTTGGGATTTTTTCTAATGTTTATAACGTAACAATTCCGAAACCTTTACGAATCGATAGCCTTGCTTTTGAAGCTCCGGTAAAATTTTTGCTAGCGCTGCTACTGTTTGACTACGATCATTTCCTCCATCATGTAACAATACAATATCTCCACTTTTAGCATTTTTCACTACATGATTTACAATGGATTCAACACCTGGATTTGCCCAATCACGTGGGTCTTGGTGCCATGACCATAGTACAGTTTGATACCCAGCTTCTTTCGCTGTTTTAAATACAGCATCGTTAATATATCCACCAGGTGGACGGAATAACAAAGGTTCTTTTACCCATTTTTCAAAATATTTCTTTCCATCTAAAATATCTTTTTTTAATTTTTCATCTGATGAACTATTCGCATATAAATGATTCATCGTATGATTTCCAATTTCATGTCCCTCTTTCAACACTTGTTTTACTAAATATGGATTGCGCTGCACTCGAAATCCGATCATAAAAAATGTTGCTTCCGCTTTATATTGACGTAATAAATGTAAAACTTGTGTTGTATAAGTTGGATCTGGTCCATCATCAAATGTAATGGCAATAATCTTTTCATTATTAGGTACTTCCCACGTTACATAGCCAGTTGGTTCTAGCTCTTTTCTGAGCAACATTTTCGCTTCCACTTTTTCCACTTGAAATATATGTACTGCGCATAGTAAAGAAAAAATTACTAAAAAAACTTTCTGTTTTAGCATAATATTCATTAAAGTAAGAGGTTGTCGAATACCAACAATCTCATTTACTTTTCTAATTGATCTACATTTCGCATAATGTTTTGGAGATTATTTTCATATTGCTCAAGTTGTGGGCGTTGTGTTTCCGAAGCTACTTCTAGTGCATTTTGAATCTGTTCATATGCTTCCTGAACCTCTTGGCGTAATTCTTTTAAATCATGACCGTAGTTTGGATCATTTTTCACAATGTTGTTAAATGCATTTTCTGCTTGTGTAACGCCTTGCTGCGCTGCTTGAAAAGCTTGTTGCTTATCTTTATGATATGGCATTATACAATCCCCTTTCCATAATAGTTAGTCCCACTTATCTTTACCTTTTTTTCTAAAAACATTCTCGTATAAATTTGCAAACTTCTCTCATTCTAAAAAGAAAGAGGAGGTGTCACAAACAATGGGCAAAAACAATCGTGAAGCGAAAGAAAAAAAAGGACAACCCGAACCATTAAGCGGATCTCATAAAGTAAAAAACCGTAACCATTCACGCCAAAAACATCATGCACATCATGATATGTAAAATAAAAAATGCACACTAGCTACCTTTTCCACATACAATGTTTATATTTTTCCATTTATTCTTCACCCCTACTTCATTCATGCATAACATAGTATGAATTGAGATTTTACGGAGGGTGTCTTACATGGGCAAGAAAAAGAAGGATTGTCTTTTTCATGTTGATGGTTTCGAAGAATGGATGGATCAGTTTTGTTCTGATTCTTGTAGCAACTTTAGTTTCCCAAATCAAATTCATATTGACCTTTGTGAAACGGAACAAGAATACATTTTGGAAACAGATGTACCAAATGTAAAAGAACAAAATGTAGTCATTAAAAAGATGAAGACAGGCCTAAACATTTGCATACTTCATAAAAATATTTCTTTGCAGAGAATCATTCCTTTACCCGATAATATTATTTATAAGAAGATGCTAGCCTGCTTAGAGAATGGATATTTAGCCATTCATATTTCCAAAAATGAAGTTGCTCATAAACATGAGGAAAAAGTTCTTTTTCAAATTGAGAATTAAAATAAAGTGAAACTTTAATCAATGGGAGTTTTACTGCCCGCAAATAGCGGGATGAATACAAAAGTAAGCCCCAGTCGTCTACTGGGGCTTATTTTATTTCGCATGTACTTCCATATTAGAATTTCCATCATATCTTTTTTTCAATAAACTTTTCGTAACTAACAGCACTGGAAACGCTACAGTTGAAAATATAGCTAGCGCTGAAAATACTACAAACCCATTTTGGTACCCGTAATAATCGAGAAGTACGCCCCCAAACCACGGACCAATTACTGCTCCAATTCCCGAAAATCCCATCGCCCCGAAGTATGTTCCTTTTAGATGCGCAACAGCAATATCATCAATAAATACATCCGTCATCGAAAACATTAAGACTTCTCCAATTGTAAAAATAATTGTACAAACGGCAGCACCTAGCATGGATTCTACTATTCCAAAGCCAAATAATCCTCCACTCACAAATAAAGTTCCAAACATAATTGATGTTAACGGTGTATACTTTTTACACATTTGAATAACAGGGTATTGAATAATCACTACAACAACTGCATTTAAAGCGAGCATATATGAGAATAGCTTCACTCCATCCTGGAATATATGTGCATTTGCAAAATATTGAGATACTGTCGTCATCAAATGTGAAAAACCACAATTACTCAAAATAATACCGACTAAAGCAACTAAAAATACTATATCTTTTCGCAATATACGCATTGCATTTAGCACTGTAACAGGTTTTTCTGTACTCACTTTCTTTTTTTCCATTGGATACTTCTTAAATTGGAACGCTAGTATAGCTGTATATAGAATATATACCCCAGCCGCTACTAAAAAAGGAATTGTTGATTTTGCACTTCCAATCTGTAGTCCAACAATTGGTCCAATTGCAACTCCAACATTTATTGCACCATATCGCAAGTTATAGACGAGTAACCGATACTCAGGCTTTGTTAAATCTGATAATAACGCTCTTGATGTTGGCTCAAAAAACGACCTACATAATCCATTTAAAGCGTTTAATAAAAAGAAACTTAAAACATGATCTGCAAGTGAAAAACCTATAAACACAAACATCCAAACAATCATGGACCAGAGCATAATCATTTTCCGGCCAAATCGATCTGATAAATTCCCTCCGATAAAACTAGCAAAAACACCAACAAGTGCACTCGTTCCAATAATAGCACCAGTCATTCCAGCTGATACACCTTTAACAGTCGTTAAATAAATCGCTAAAAAAGGGATACTCATTGACGTGGCGAACCTCGCAAATAAAGTCCCTATTATAATTGTCATTCCTAACGGATGAATATTTTGTAACTTCCCCTTCATCTTAAAAACCTACTCTCCCTGTTATCACATAAAAAAAGAAAGCAAAGGATCTGCTCTCTTTTCCCTTTTTATACTTGAGTTGTTGATACCCGAGCTGTTCTCGTTATATCCATATCTATGCCATATGTAAACTGTAATTCTTTACAAACATCTTTAATTAAAATTGCTACATTATACTTTTCATTAAATTGTAAAACGATGTTTTCTACTTCTTCATATGTATACTTATATTCTCCTGTAATAACACTTTTTAGATCAAAGCATTCATTTATACAAAGTTGCACAAGCAGCTGGTCATATTTCTCGATTACATCTTCTTTCTTCCACAGTACCTCTTTTACATATAACCGATCAAACTTCACACTTTCTCGATTACAATCCGTTAAAATCCGGGTCATTTCATTTAATTCTCGATACAATTCAGAAATATTTTTGCTTAAACTAAGCAGTTTATCTACGCCATTTTCATATAACATATTCATTCCACCCCCGCATTTTCTTTTTCTTATTATAGCAAGAAAATTCTAAAAAAAGCTTCTTTCTTCTGAAATATTAGGAAACTAATTTCGATTGCTTTACAATGAAACTAGTGAACACGAAAGGGGAAAGAAAATTGGAGCAAAAATTATATTACACTGACGCTTATAAACAAGACTTTACTACAAAAGTTATAAAGCAAGATTATGATAAAGACGGTAACTTATACGTTGTTTTAAACGAAACGGCATTTTATCCGACAGGCGGCGGACAACCACATGACACTGGAACTTTAAATGGTATTGCTGTACTCGATGTTGAAGAAGTCAATGAAGAAATCCGCCACTTCATTACAGAACAATTACATACAGAAGAAGTAGAAGGTAAAATTAATTGGGAGCGTCGTTTTGATCATATGCAACAACATGCAGCTCAACACATTTTATCTGCTGCTTTTTGGGATCATTTTAACATACCTACGATTGGATTCCATCTTGGTAGAGAAACGGTAACAATTGATTTAGAAACAGAAAATCTGCATACAGAAACAGTTGAAAAAGCAGTACAAATTGCAAACAATATAGTTTTTGAAAACCATCCAATCCGTATAGAGTGGATGAACTTAGAAGAAGCGAAAACGTTACCCCTTCGTAAAGAACCGATTATGACTGAAAATATACGCGTTGTTATGATCGAAAACTTTGATTATAACGGCTGTGGCGGAACACACCCGAAACGTACTGGTGAAGTAGGTCCTATTCAAGTTCTTAGCTGGGAACGCAATAAAGGTGGCATACGACTAACGTTTATCGCTGGCTGGCGCACACTAAAACTTGTGGGGCAACAGCAACAAATTATGAAGGATGTTTCCAAACAATTAAACAGTAGCGAAAGTGATATTCCAGCAAAAGTAGCACAACTGCTTGCTTCTCAAAAAGAAAACGAAAAAACAATACAAACAATGACTGAAAAATTATTATATGCAGAGGCAAATGAACTACTTCAACACCCTGCCGAAATACATGCTGGCATACTTATTTCTAAAATTTTTACAAATCGTTCTATGCAAGAAGTCGCAAAGCTTTCTGCTATTATTACAGAACAACAAGAGCACGCCATTGCATACTTTGTCATTGAAAATGATGACAAACTACAATGCATCCTCGCTTGCGGAAAAACAGTCACGCTCGATATGAATGCTCTTTTAAAAGAGGCACTTCCTACAATCGAAGGAAAAGGCGGCGGAAATAAAAAGAGTGCACGCGGCGGCGGAAAAGCGGTTATGACTGGGGATGAGTTTTTAAATCAACTTGTTTCTTCTTTACAGTCAGCAGTGTAAAAAATGTTTATGAAGGATAGCTAACGGCTATCCTTCCACTATATTTACAGGCCTACATTTTGTTTCAAGCCTTGATAACTCCCTGCATTTGCAAACCCTTCATTTACTAATTTTATAAAAGTTTCCGAAAAACCATAATGACTTAATTCGTTAATCGGTACCATTTGCACATCATGAATTGGATTATGATCAAACTCATTAGAAGGTAGCGTAATTTCTCCTTCAATCCTTTCAAGCAGAAACGTAATATGTAATAAAGATGGACTAGCATCTGGTTTATCACAAACATAGAGTAGCTTCTTAATTTTAACTTCTAACCCTGTTTCTTCTCTCATTTCTCGAATCACCGCTACTTCTAACGTTTCACCATTCTCCACCCTTCCCCCAGGTAAAGACCAATTGCGATTAGCTACTTTTTGGTTTACTAGCAATAACTTTTCATCTTCAATTAAAATTCCAGTTACACGAACTTGCATTACATTTTCCATATATAATCTCCTCTTCCCTTTATATTTACAAATTAATCCTTCCACAAAAAGAACATATGTTTTATAATTAAAGAAAATTATGGAAGAAAGAAGTTGTTACATTCATGCGTCCACCTTTAACAAAGTTTATATCACTTGAAGATTTCCAAAACTATTATTGGTTAAAAGCAGAACTCCAAACATTTTGTCGTGAGCATGGTTTACCAGCTAGTGGCTCTAAGATTGAAATAACCGAGCGTATCTCCCATTATTTACATACTAGTAAAATATTAAAAAACAGCTCTGGTCCAAAAGCGAGGAAAACTTCCCTCTCTTACAAAGACCTTTCTCTTCAAACAATTATTACTAACAATCACCGCTGTAGCGAAGATGTTCGTGCTTTTTTCAAAAAAAAAATCGGAGCAAACTTCCGCTTTACAGTAGCTCTTCAAAAATTTTTTAAAGAGAACGTTGGCAAAACATATGAAGACGCGATAACGTTTTGGTATGAAGAGAACGAACGAAAAAAAGATCCTACTTATAAAACAACTATCAGCTCGCAGTTTGAATACAATCGCTTTACTCGCGACTTTTTCGAAGATCCAAATAACAAAGGGAAATCAAAAGCTGATGCAATCGCTGCTTGGAATGAAATAAAAGCAAAACCTGGTAGCAATGCTTATGTTCCTCAAAAAGTAGAGAACTAGTTCCTTGCTAGTCTTCTACTTTCTCAAATAATAGTGCAAGCCCTATTCCGCCCCCTATTCCTAACGTCACAATTCCATATTTCATACGCTCTCGTTTCGCCTGATAAAACAAGCGTGTTACAAGCATAGCACCAGATGCACCGTACGGATGACCGAGCGCAATTGCACCACCATTTACATTTAATTTTTCATACGGAATTTGTAACTCTTTTGCACAAGCTACAACTTTTGAAGCAAATGCTTCATTTATTTCAAAATAATCGGTATCCTCTACTTTCATATTCATTTCGTTTAGTAATTTGTTCACCGCAAATATTGGACCAGTCCCCGGAAGGTTGGGATCTACTCCAACTACAGCACTGCGAACAAAACGAAGAACAGGCTTGTATCCTAATTTTCGAGCTTGCCGCTCTTCCATTACAAGAACGGCACATGCCCCATCATTTACACCACATGAATTCCCTGCCGTTACTGTACCATTTTGTAAAAATGCAGGTTTTGTTCTTTTAATCATTCGTTCATAATTCATTTCTAGCTTTATAGATTCATCTAATAATCCATTAAAAGACATTATTTCATCATGTATATATCCTTTTTCTAATGCTTGCAGTGTTCGTTTGTAACTGAGGCAAGCATACTCGTCTTGCATTTCTCTCGTGATGTTATAACGTTCTGCAACATATTCAGCCGCTACTCCCATATCAGGATCACCTATTGTTTCTGGTGAAAATCGTGCTCTATTTTGAAAAGGTGACGTACTTGTACTCTCTACTCCTCCTGCAATATAACAATTACCTGCTCCGCCTTGAATAAAATGACATGCGGTGCGAATCGCTTCCAATCCGGCACCACATTGCCGATCAATTGTTACTCCCGGGATATGATAACCAAGTCCTGCTTCTAAAGCAGATAATCTCGCAATATTCCCTCCTGGTCCCACAACATTCCCTAATATAACATCGTCTATTTCTCTCTCAATCCCTTTACTTAAAAACGTAAGAAGCGGCGTTACTAATTGCAGAACTTCATAATCTTTCAACATCCCATTCTTTTTACCAATAGGTGTCCTTTTCGCTTCTACAATAACCGCTCTATTCATATAACTCCTCCCGGTTTCCAATCATATTTTTTGCTGCAATACGAGCGATTTTCCCGCTGTATGTATACGGTATTTCATCTACAAAATGCCATTCTTTCGGTATTTTAAACGAGGATAATCGTTGTAAGCAAAAACTTATTAATTGTTGCCTCGTAGCACTTCCTTTTACGATCGCGACAGGCTTTTCACCCCAATAACTATTTTTTACACCAACTACAACTATTTCATCAACAGCTGGATGTTCATGTAATACACTTTCTATTTCTTCTGGAAAAATATTAATTCCTCCAAATAAAATCATATTCTTTTCTCTACCCACAATATATATAAAGCCTTCTTCATCTTCATAGCCTACATCTCGCACTGTCATCCAGCCATCTGCATTCAATTCTGGAACTAAAATCCCATTTAATATGTAACCCATAAAAAACTGATCACTTTTCACATAAACAGTTCCTACCTCACCTTTCGGCACTTCTTCACCTGCTCCATTACATATTCGAACTTGCACATTGTGACAAGGTTTTCCTACTGAATTTGGCCTTCTTTCATTTTCTTCATCGACTAATGATGTTACAAAACTAAGTTCAGATGCACCATAAAATTCATATTTTTTTGCATAAGGAAATATACTCTTTATTTTTTCTTTCGCCTCAGCTTCCCATTTCGCTCCTGACGAAATAATTTTCAATTTATTTTCTATTACTCTTTTTTCTTTATATAAAGATTCTAGCATTGTTGGAACTGTATACATGACCGAAATATGTTCCATTTCTAACTTATCCAGTACTTGATTTGGAATAAACTTTCTCATAATATACACCGTTTGCCCTATATATAATGCACTTATTGCCCCATATAAGAAAAGAGAATGAACGAGCGTTCCAGCTATTAAAATAGAATCTTCCTTTTTCATATGAAAGTCATGTACATTACAATCAAAGCTATGAATCCACGATTGTTGTGCACGTAAAAATGCTTTTGCCTTTCCAGTCGATCCTGATGTAAATCCCATATAGAACGGAGCATTTTGTATATTTTCTACAGGATAATATGCAGGCAGATCGTTCTCTATCATTCTTTTCCATTCATCAATTTCAATTACTCTTCCTTCCCCTCCCGATATATCATTCAACTTATATCGTTCCGTCACAATCATATCCGGATTACTGATTACTAGTCTTTCCTTTAGCTCATCCTTTTTCCATTTTATATCTAATGGCACACAAACCCATCCGGCCATAGCAGCACCTGCAAATAGTTGTAAAAACTCGATACGATTTTCTAATACAATTGCTATCGTTTTATTCTTTGACTTTTTTTCATCCAACCAGTTTGCTACTTTACACACTGACTCAAACCACTCTTTATATGTTAAAACTCGATCATTTTCCTTTATTGCTATTTTATTCGGTTGTACAGAGGCATGCTTTTTATATTCTTTTGTAATCCCCATATGAGACGTCCTTTCTCTTAAAAATAATAAAAAGAAACACGCAATGAACGTGTTTCTTCTCTTTTTTATCCCGCATTTGTATATTTCCCACTCTTTAAAGCAGGCGTAATAATATGTTTCAATGAACGATGTAATTTTGTTACAAGAACTGCTGCAATAATTGCTTTTATACAATCCCCTGGTAAGAACACAGCACTTACTTTCATCGTTTCCCATACAGAAACATCCATTAAGAAAGCTTGTACAGTGATACCAAACACATAAACTACGAAAATACCACCAATTATATTAATGCATAATACTTTTATTATAGAAACTTCACGTAAACGCTCAATTAAATAACCAATGACAAACGCTCCAACAATATAACCAAGTAAATATCCTGCACTTGGCCCAACAAATACACCAAAGCCACCACGTCCACCAGCAAGTAATGGTGCTCCAACTCCTACTATAAGTAAGAAAACAAGTTGACTTAATGCACCAAGACGTGATCCTAATAGTCCACCAGCAAGCATAACACCAAGTGATTGTAATGTAATTGGAACTGGTGTAATAGAAAGAGCAATTGGAGGAATTAATCCTAACACTCCCATAATAGAACTAAATAAAGCGACGAAAACTAAGTTTTTTGTATTCATATTTGCTTCTCCTATTTGTAAACTAAAAACGTTTTTCAGATAACATATTATAAAAGTTATATTATATTTCTATCTAGAGTTTGTCAACTTGTTTTTATAATAGGTTTACAAATATAAATTCCATTATTTCCCTTTATGCAAATGCTCAAGTTCTTTCCGAAGCGCTTGTTTTAAAAACTTCCCAACAGATGTTTTCGGTATTTCGTCCATAAATACAATATCGTCTGGCAACCACCACTTTGCAAACTGCGGTTTTAAAAACGCATATATTTCTTCTTTTGTTACTGTACTATTTTTCTTTTGAACAACGCAGGCAACTGGTCGCTCTTGCCACTGCGGATGAGGAACGGCAACGACAGCTGCTTCAAATATAGCATCATGTGCCATTAAAGCATTTTCAAGGTCAACTGAAGAAATCCACTCGCCTCCGCTTTTAATAACATCTTTCGTACGGTCAACAATTTTCACGCAACCTTCCTCATCGACTGTGACAACATCTCCTGTATATAACCATCCATCACGAAAACCTTCGACAGTACGCTCATCGTTATAATAGCTTTCAGCGATCCATGGTGCTCGTAAACAAAGTTCTCCCATCTCTGTACCATCCCACTTCACTTCACCATTTGTACCGACTACTTTCATCTCTACACCAGGTACAAGATACCCTTGTTTTGATCGAATTTCTAATTGCTCTTCATACGATAATTCTGTTTCATAACTTTTTAAACGCGCAAGTGTTACGAGTGGGCTCGTTTCCGTCATACCATATGCATGGATGAAAGGAACATTATGTTTCTGTTCAAATGCTTTAATAACACTTTTCGGTGCAGCTGCACCACCACATAGTATTCTCGTCATACTAGATAAATCGTAACTATTATTTTCTAACTCTTGTAATACACCAAGCCAAATTGTCGGCACACCAGCAGCTAACGTCACTTTTTCAGATTGGATCATTTCTAATAAAATTTTTGGCGTAAACATCGGTCCTGGAAGAACTTGTTTTGATCCAAACCACGTAGCAGCGAAAGGAAGTCCCCAAGCATTCACATGGAACATCGGTACAATCGCCATTGCTGCATCACTTTCCGATAAAGCAGCTGTATCCGCTAAACCAAGTGCCATACAATGCAATACAGTACTACGATGCGTATATACAACACCTTTTGGATTTCCTGTAGTCGCCGACGTATAACACATACCAGCAGGTGTGTTTTCATCAATATCTTTTACAAATTGGAAATTTGGATCGCCTTCTTCTAATAGCTTTTCATAATAATATACAGGTTCTAGCGTAGTATTTGGAAGTTCATCTTTATCAGTCATAATAATGTAAGCTTGTACAGCTGATAGTTGTGATTGAATATTTTCAACGAGCGGTACGAGATCTTCATCTATAAGTAGAATGCGATCTTCTGCGTGCTGAATAATATATGAAATATGTTGAGGGGATAAACGAACATTAATTGTGTGCAAAACAGAAGCAATACCTGGAATAGCAAAATACGCTTCCACATGTCGATGATGATTCCACGCTAACGTTCCTATACGCTCGCCTTCCTTAATTCCTAACTTTTTTAACGCACTGGAAAGCCTTCTCGTCCTTTCACCTAACTGCTTATACGTTAACGTCGTAATTGTATCATGTGTCCGTGAAACAATTTCTTTCTTTGAAAACAATTTTTCTGCTCTTTCCATCATAGAACTAATTGTTAGCGGTACATTCATCATCATATTGGTTATATCCCCCTTTAAAGCGTTTTTATTTTTCGTTTATTATAACAGACTCTCGTAAATAATTACGACATTTTTCTGTATTTTCTGAATTATTTCTTTGGAAATAATTCAGAAAATACTAAGAAAAAATATACTAAAATTCCTTCTTACGATATATAAATACCGAAATAACAAAAGAAAAGATATATATGATAACGCCAAATATTGTATATAGAATTGAAACGTATACAGATAAATTTAAATTTGATATTGGAAATTGTTCTATTAAATAGCCAATTACACTTTGTAATCCAAAATAAATAACAAGTCCCCCACATGCGCCTCCAATTGTAATAGCATCAGATTTTTCTGCTCCAAAAATATAGAGGAGTGGATAGGCTATTGCTCCGGCATTAAGGATGATGAACGTCCCTAAAGAAACACTCTTAAATATATCATCATCAATTGGCGTATCTGAAACTGAAGCATGTACGTAAAATATGCTATACGATAATAAAGTACCAATAATTACAACTATAAAATAGAAAAGGTAGTGACTTTGCACAATGTTATTTCTAGTAATCGGTAAAGTAAGTACATATTTTTCATAACCCGACTTACTCTCATACTTAATAACTTCAAGTGCAGGAATTGCAGCAAATAAGATAATGAATGTAGCAATTAAACGGTACATTGAAGCATTACCAAAATAAAAAACAAATCCCGATCCTAATATCGCTATCCCCATGAACGTAAAGAAAGTTCGATACACTAGATAATAGTTTGTCAATAATAAACCTTTCATTTATTTTTCACTCCTTGTTAATAAAACACTTATTTCTTCTATCGAAATGGTTCTATGAGCAATCCCATTTGGTAGTTTATGCACATCTGATACAAGTACATTGAAATAAGAACCATTATTCCTTTTCACCACAACTATATCTTTGTTGATTAAAGTTAGTTGTTCCTCATCAACATCTACAATGGCATAATTGTCTAAAACCTTATCCTTTTCTTCATTCAATAAAATTTCTCCATCTTTTATCACAATAAGGTGACTAGCTATTTTTTCTACATCACTCATAATATGTGAAGAAAGTAATATACCACCATTACTTTTATTCACAAAACTTTTTAATTCCTCTAACACCTGCTCCCTAGATGAAGGATCAAGACCTCCCGTCGCTTCATCTAGAATTAATAATTTGGCATTATGTGATAATGCAACAGCTATAGATACTTTCATCGACATTCCACGGGAAAACCTACCTACTTTTTCATAAATAGGTAAAGAGAAAGAATGAACTAATCGGTAAAAATTTTCTCTATCCCAAGAGTCAAACATCTTTTCAAAAACCTTATTTAGTTGTTTTATTGTAAGATGAGCCGGGAGATTCATAGCATCAAATACGACTCCAATCTTCCCCTTATTCTTGGCATCTTTATTTATATTTTCTTTACCAAATATTTTGACTGTACCACTATCTTTAGAAATTAATTGTAGTACTGTTTTAAAAGTTGTTGATTTCCCTGCCCCATTGTCACCAATGAATCCAACAATTGATCCAGACGGCACATTGAAAGAAACATCTCTTAAAACAACTTTGTTTCCAAATGATTTACTTAAATTTTCAATTTCTAGAAGATTTGACATCATTACACTCCTATCTTAACTTTTCATAAAAGTATGTTTTTTCCTATTAAAAATTATCCACTTTTTCTCTCACTTTCTTTTTCAGTTTAAAAATAAGACGATTACTATATTCTTTATTTTCTACTAAAATTCGATACACCTCTAATACTCCTAACACACGAACAAAAAGATAGACTCCAATTGCAATAAGTACAACACAGTAAGGGTAATACTGCACTAATTCTCCTGAAGTGATATGCTTTTTCTCAAACACAAACGGTATTGCGCCTGCGGCTATAAAACAAAATCCAATGATCATTACTGCTGCATACTTTTTCTTAATAACCGCATATCTTTTTGTCAATTCTTTTAGAAAGTTTTGATCAAATAATAGTTCTTCTTTTTTCAATACATTGTATCGACTCTCTTCTATCGTTGCAGGTACCATCATTGCTCCAATTCCAAGAACAGCAATAATAATGACAAGGAATGTCGACATTGTTGCATTTTCTTTAAATAATAAATACGGTATTGTCGATAAAATGAGCAAACTAAATCCTAACGCAATATATTTAGAAATTTTTTGTCCATACACTACATACCCTTCTGCCATTTCCTGACTTACGTAATATCCATCTACATTTTCATTACTTTGCTCAGCAGTTTCCTTTAATAAATAATCAAGTGATACTTCAAATACATTTCCAATCATTATTAACTTTTCAGTTTCAGGAAAACCTTGACCGTTTTCCCATTTACTAACCGCTTGCCTTGTTGTGTTTAATTTCTCGGCTAATGCTTCTTGAGAAAGACCTTTTTCTTTTCTTAATTTAAAAAGCTTCTCACCAAATCCCATTTGTGTGTCCCCCTTTGTTTTCTTACCTAAATTGTATGTAAACATTGCACTTATCTCTATCTTCCTGTGGTTGCACTTTGTCAACTTACGGTTGCGATTGTGTTATATAGCGGTTTTATATACGATTTAGCTATTTTTCTTCTAAGATTGTGGCGTTAATAAATCATTCTCCCTTAATAACCAATTATAACAATTAAAGGTAATTATTGTTATAAAAAAATAAAAAACTCCCTTATTCATTTAAAGGAGTTTTTAATATGAAATATTCCAAGAAGGGCTAATTTTCTTTCTCATATTAATTCACAATTTCTTCTATACATTTTTGCATGTTGTGCAACGATTAATAAGCATCCCACACAGTATATGTTGTCATCTCTTTATATAAGGCGTATTCATATATATGTAAAATATTACTCCTATTAATTTCTCTAATAAAACCACTTCTCAATAATCATAACGGCTTCTGCTTAAACTTTTCATAATGTCGTACTTTTAATAAAAGGACATTCCCGCAATCTGTACAAATATAAGCATCTACCGGTGAAGATGTGAACATCGTCTCCTTTTTCCGTATTTGTGCATAACCGACAAACTCACCTTCTCCTATATTTTGAGAACCACAATTAGAGCATGTCTGCACGTCTTTCTGTTTCATGAGAGCACCACCTTTAATCTGTTTCTACTCCCTTCGACAGTTCACTTCCATTTCCCTTCCAAAAAACCTCTTATTCTCTTACATTTCAACAGGAATCTCAGAACAAACATCGTATATGTACTATGAAATATATTTATTGACGGAGGAACTTTATGAGTACGATTATGACGTTTAATACAGCTCAAGAAATTGAAAACGCAGAAATACATATGCTCTCTTCTAGATTAACGCTATTACAAGCAATAAACGGAAATCCAATGCAAGTACAAATGAAAAAGTTCGGTAGTGCCACTGCTTTTTCATCAAAAGTAATCGCTGGTCCGGCTTTTAATACGGTAAAAGGTATTACATTTACAAATACAGATGAGTTAGATGAAATTATCTCTTATTATCAATCACTACAAATCCCTTGTCGTTTTGAAATTACACCCGCTCAAGGTACAGCTGAACTATTTCATTACTTATCTGAAAAAGGTTTTTATCAATCTAGCTTCCATACCACTTTATATAGTATACCGAGAGAAAATCCATCCCTTCTTCCTCCTAACATTTCAGTACGCCAACTAAAAGAAAATGAATTTCATATTTTTGCTGACATATATGTACGTGGTTTTAACATGCCATCCTTTACAAAAGATGGCGTGCGCCAAAATAACGAAATTCTTTACAATAAACCAGGATGGCATTTTTTCATAGCTGAAATTCAAAACACTCCTGCTAGTATAGGAGTTCTCTATATAAATAACGGTGTTGCCTCATTAGCCGCTTCTGCTACTTTTCCAGAATTTCAGCGTAAAGGCTGTCATACTGCCTTAATTCAAAAGCGAATTGAGACAGCTATTAAATCCAATTGTCATTTAATAGTCGGACAAGCAAGGTTCGGTAGCGGCAGTCAAAATAATATGGAACGTGCCCATATGAAAATCGCTTATACGAAATCAATATGGACTGCAAAAGACATATAATTAACATTCCTTCTCCTTGCATTACAATTTTATACATTCTATGACAATTCTTTTTCTATACCATTAATCATTTGAATATTCAAACTGTATTTGTTACGCTATTATTAGATACATCATTCAACTTGCAATATGAAAAGAAAATTCTAATCAAACTACAAGGAGGAGAAATGTATGACTAAACATGATCATGGTTTAAAAGAAAAAGTAGAAGGCGCCATCGATAAAGTAAAAGGTGAAGTAAAAGAAGTTGTCGGGAAAGTAACTGACAATAAAAAATTACAAGCTGAAGGAAAATGGGATAAAGTTAAAGGCACTGCTAAAGATACGGTTGGCAATGTGAAAGAAAAAGTACATGAATATAAAGAGCATAAATAATAAAAACACGTTAGATGTATTTTCATCTAACGTGTTTTACTTTATATACATAATGAACCACATAACATATGATATATTTTTATTTCTCTATACTTTTTGTAAGTGGCTCTTTAAAGGCATTTCTATTCCATACAACAAAAACAATAAGAGAAATAATAAAGAATACAACAAGACATATACCCAAATAATCAAAATTAACTACCTGTATGAGATTCCAAAACGGTCCCTGTAAATTATAGCTTTCAATAAGCAAAGATAATAGTTGATATCCCCCTATTAAAAAAGCCGTTATAACAGATATTAAGGTAATTAATACATTATACGAATTTCTTATTCGATTATTTTCCATTGCCCACTTATAATTCGTATTCATGAATGTACTATCTAATGTATCCATCAATGACATTCCTGCAGCAAATAAAATGGGGAAAGCAAATATACTTACAAGTGGAATAGATTGACTTGTTGCAGTTACTGTAGAAAGAGCAATTAATCCAATTTCACTTGCTGTATCAAAACCGAGCCCAAATAAAAAACCGATCATATACAATTGCTTCTGACTATTAATAAAACTAAATAAACGTTGTGCGAAACGATATATAAACCCTAAGTTTTCTGGTTGCGTATCTTCTTGGCTCCGTAACACTTTAATAAGATACAACAGATTGGTAAGACCGATAATAATAAGGAATGTGCTAGAAACGATTGTACCAATAATACCGCCTATAGTAGAAAAACTCTCCATTCCATGTTTTGCCGTTTTTCCAATTAAAGCAATTAATACAATCATCACAAATACTACTGTAGAGTGTCCTAATGAGAAGTAAAATCCCACCCCCTGTGAGTTTTTACCTTTTTCAATTAATTTCCGAACAGTATTATCAATTGCGACAATATGATCACTATCAAACGCATGACGCAATCCTAAAGAATATGCAATAATAGCCATTCCAATTATGCTATTACCTTTATACAGTGCTGGTAATAATAAGAGAATCCCAAGCACATGAAGAAATATAATAATAACAAAAAATTTAGTTGCCTTCTTCAGTTCACTTTTCCACATAGTTACTAGCCCTTTCTACTTTAAATTGAATACTTTTGAAAACGAAAAGTGCCATAATAAAAACTACGATCGTTATAATAGTCGCTAAAATAATTACAAAATTATTTAACACATCTGTATGATTTGTAAGTGTTAACAGAGCTGGTACTGTTGCAGTAATCCAAGATTCAACGAAGCATACAATTCCTACATAAATATGAATCTTCTTTTTCAACCCATCTTGCAGGAAAAATAAAAACCAAAGGAATGCCCAAAAGAACCAAATTATTGTACTTTGTAGGCCTCCACTCTCATGTAATTGATTCACTATTCCCATAACCGTTGCAATGATAGCAACCCAAAGAGAATAGTAACCTACACCTGAAGAATCAAGTTTTAGTATATTTGTAAGACCAACATATAAATAAGTAAAACCAAATAAAAAGATAGTTCCATTAGATAGGATAGTCCACTCATCGGATTGACTTCCTGTAAATAATAAATATAATGGTGTCAAAGTTTGTAGTGCCCCTACAAATAAATTAAAGTACCCTACACTTTTGCTATCAATGAGTTTAAAAGCTGCTAGTGAATTCATAAATAGAACTGCACCAACAAATAATAATCCCACATTAGTCATAGTATCCCCTTCTCCTACTTAATATTTTCGATAGGATGTTAATTCTTCATGCAGACAATTTTCTCTAACAAAACGATGACACTGAAAAAATATAGACTCCATATCCTCTGTATTATGACTAAGTATGCGTATGACAAAGCCTTTACATGTCGTAGAAGCTATTCCAATCTTCATATTGTTAGTGTTAGAAAACGATGTTTTTAATGCTGCAATTAAGTCATTTGTAACGTTCTCATTAATAACTATGAAAGTACCATAATGGGAATATTGATTTAATATTCCCATTTGATCTAATGACTCTTTAAAAGGGTTTAGCAATAAATGATCATATACTACAAGTTTATTTTCCATATATATTTTTGTTAGCGAATCAAAATATTGGTATGTGAACTTCTCCATATTCGGCGACCAGCCAGGCGTAACTGAATCACATAAAATCAATGTAGAATTATTTTGCATATATATATTTGTTTTTTGCTTATATGCTGCGTCCTTGTACATAATTAACGGGTCTGGTAGATATTCCATAGCAGCATTCTGACCAATATAAAAATTCAATTCTTGCAAAGCATAACTATTTGGAGTCTTGTAAACTTTCGTTGCGGATTGGCTTGTTATATATGTTTTCGCATCTTTACCAACATTTATATTTATAGAATAGAAATCTCCTTTTAAATAGCCTCCACCAGAATTCATAATATAGTAATATGCTCTACCATACTTGTCCAAATATATCGGCTGCGTTACTTTTAAGGCATCTTTATGATAAACCTTAATAGGTACGGTTTTATCTCTCTTTTCCATCACATCAATGTTTAAGACACCTGTAGGAGATTTCATTTTTTCAATCCTTCTAACATAATGTTTTGTCGCATCCAATTTATTAATTCTTGTAAACCTTCCTCATCCTTCAAATTTGTAAAAAAGTATGGTTTATTATGTCGGTAATGTTTTGTATCCTGCTCCATAACTCCAAGATCTGCCCCTACATAAGGTGCCAAATCCGTTTTATTAATTACAAATACATCAGATTTAATCATTCCTTGCCCACCTTTCCGTGGAATCTTTTCTCCCTGCGCCACATCAATAATATAAATTGAAAAATCCACTAGCTCCGGACTAAATGTGGCAGCTAAATTATCACCCCCACTTTCAATAAAAATAATATCTAAATTATTATGTCTAATCATGAGTTCTTCAATTGCTTCAAAATTCATAGAAGCGTCCTCTCGAATTGCTGTATGTGGACACCCTCCTGTCTCTACACCAATAATTCTATCTTCTGGTAAAACACCTGTTTTCAATAAAATCTTTGCATCTTCTTTCGTATAAATATCGTTTGTAATTGCTGCAATTTCATAATCTGTATTTAGATGTTTTGTTAACTTTTCAACTAACATTGTTTTCCCAGCACCTACCGGGCCACCGATACCAATTTTAATAGGCTTTATCATTTTATTTTTCCTCCCTATGACATGAAGACCCTTACATTTACATCTTCATGTTGCATTTGATTTATTTCGAATTCAGGATCATTCAATCCAAAATCATCTAATGAAAGTATTTGAATTCTATCAATAGATTCACAGATTAATCCATGACATTCTTGTAATAGTTTTTGACCGTCTGTTTGTCCAAGAGGAATGGCTCTCACACCGTTTTGAATTATACTTCCAACACTTGAGTATAAGAAAACTAAGAGGGTTTCTTCTATTGTCATTTTCAATTCCGCTCCTAATATTCCATATACGATACTCGGATGACCTTGTAATTTATTACCTATAATATTTTCTTTATATATATTTAAATTTACAAATGAAAACAATTCACACAATAATTTAGAAGTACTTTTACTAATCATTCTATTTGCTTTTCTACATTCAAAAGGCAATGTTTGTGCTGTTATTAAATCATCTAAAAATATAATTTGTTCTCCCTCATTATTCTTAATTGCTTCGTAAGTATATTTGCAAATTAAGCCGTCCGTGTATGTTAATTGCACTTTTATATATCGATTCATCCATTTGAAAAATCCGGCTTTATTTGTAACTTGTCCCTCTTGAATAAACGTTTCTAATCCAAAAGAGTGACTAAAACTTCCTGTTGGGAAGTTAGAATCACTAATTTGGAGTAGGTTAAGTAGGTTAAATATGTTTGTGTGAAGCATGCTTGAACGGTTTTGGTAATACTCTATTTTCTTTTTGATAAGGAACACCTTCCTTTTTAAGTAAATCTTCTACTAAGTAGTCATTCGCCAAAATCATGCACCCTTCATCGAATTGTGCTGGTAAATGTCTATTGCCTAAGTTATGAGCAATAATTCCCATTTCTTTTATTGATGTTGGAGTAATTACAATTACTTCTTCTGGTAATACTTCAATATATACAATTCGATTTTCATCTTCATATAAAATATCACCGTTCTTTAATGTTTCTCCACTACCTAAAGACACCCCAATTTCAAAACCAGATTCTGAATATAGTTTCTGAACCCTCTTTAGTAAAAGCTCACTAGAAATCAATATTTTATCAAGATGCTTTTTTGTATTTGAAAAATCATCCATATTGCATACGTTGTTATTAATTTTTTCAATAATCATTTTATCTCCCCCGTTATATCAAAATAAAAAATATCTTTGAGCCATAGGTAGTACATCTACTGCTTCACACGTGATTACTTTTCCATCAACTTTAACTTCATATGTCTGCGGATCCACTTCAATTTCTGGTGTTGCATTATTTAGCTTCATATCTTGCTTCGAAATCTCTCTCGTATTTTTAACAGGTAATACAACTTTATTTAAACCTAATTTGTCTTTAATATTATTCTCATAAGCTACTTTCGATACAAATGTAATCGAACTGGACTGTACTGCTTTTCCATATGCACCAAACATCTTTTTTTCATAATATGGTTGTGGTGTAGGAATCGAAGCATTCTCGTCTCCCATTAATGCCATCACCACCATCCCGTTTTTCAAAACCATATCTGGCTTAACACCAAAAAATTGCGGATCCCATATTACAAGGTCAGCGTACTTTCCTACTTCAATAGAGCCGACATATTCTGAAATCCCATGTGTAATAGCTGGATTAATTGTATACTTCGCTATATAGCGTTGAATTCTATTATTATCGTTATATTCTTTATCTCCCTCTAAACTACCAATCTGCTTTTTCATTTTATCGGCGGTTTGCCAATTGCGAATAATAACCTCTCCAACCCTTCCCATCGCCTGTGAGTCAGAGCTAATCATGCTGAAAACCCCTAAATCTTGCAAAATATCCTCTGCCGCAATTGTTTCTTTTCGAATTCTTGAATCTGCAAACATTACATCTTCTGGAATATTGGCTTTTAAATGATGACATACCATAAGCATATCTAAATGTTCATCCAGCGTATTCACTGTATATGGCAAGGTCGGGTTCGTTGAAGATGGTAAAATATTATTTAGTGCAGCAATCTTTATAATATCTGGTGCATGCCCACCTCCAGCCCCTTCAGTATGGTACGTATGAATAACACGATTATCAATAGCTTTTATCGTTTCTTCCACAAAACCACATTCATTTAACGTATCGGTATGAATAGCGACTTGAATATCATATTTATCAGCAATCTGTAACGAGTGATTAATTGCGGAAGAAGTCGCTCCCCAATCTTCATGAATTTTCAATCCGATAGCCCCTGCAAATATTTGTTCTTCCAAGGCAGGTAGACTTGAACTATTTCCTTTCCCTAAAAATCCAAGGTTTATTGGAAAAGCTTCTGCTGCTTCTAGCATTTTTCTTAAGTTCCAAGATCCAGGTGTTATTGTAGTTGCCTTAGTCCCTTCTGCCGGTCCTGTTCCCCCACCAATTAAAGTTGTTATACCTGAAGCTAATGCTGTATCAATTTGTTGTGGGGATATGAAATGTACATGTGTATCGATACCTCCAGCTGTAACGATTTTTCGCTCACCAGAAATTACTTCCGTCGATGTTCCAATGATGATATCAATATTATCCATAACCGAAGGATTACCACTCTTACCAATTGCTGAAATTTTCCCATCTTTTATACCAATATCCGCTTTATATATTCCCGTATAATCAATAATAATTGCATTCGTAATAACAACATCCACAACCCCCTGTTCCCTTGTAAGTTGAGAATTTTGTCCCATACCATCCCTAATTGATTTTCCTCCGCCAAAGACAGCTTCATCACCATATACAGTGGCATTTCGCTCAATGTGTGCGAATAATTGTGTATCCGCTAAACGAATAGAATCTCCTGTAGTTGGACCGTATAAATCAGCATATTGTTTACGTGACATCTTAAAACTCATGCTATCTCCCTCTTTTTGTGTAAGATTGAATATCGCCATCCACTTTATTTTTAAATCCATACACTTTTTGTTCCCCGGAATATGGAACTAATTCAATCGTTTTTTCATCTCCAGGTTCAAATCTTACAGCTGTACCCGCTGGAATATTTAAGTGTTGTCCAATTACTACACTACGATCGAATTTTAATGCCTCATTCACTTCATAAAAATGGTAATGAGATCCAATTTGAATAGGTCTATCTCCCTGATTTAACACCTTAACTTTCGTTACTTTTTTATCTCCATTACATACTATGTCTTCTTTCGCAAGAATATATTGCCCTGGAATCATAACATTCACTTCCTTTAATGAATTGGTTGATGAATAGTTACTAATTTTGTTCCATCAGGAAAAGTTGCCTCGACTTGAATATCTGATATCATGTCTGCAATACCATCCATAACATCTTCAGCACTTAAAATATTTTTTCCAAGCTCCATTAATTCCGCCACATTTTTACCATCTCTTGCTCCTTCCAAAATTTCATACGTAATAATAGCGATACTTTCTGGATAGTTTAACTTAAGCCCCCTCTCCTTTCGTCGATAAGCTAAATCAGCCGCAACAACTACTAGCAGTTTATCAATTTCTCTTGGCGTTAATCTCATTACACTCTCCCTTTCTGAATTATTTTAAAACTAAGAACATTCTAAAAACAAAAGGTGTATTTTCAATGTCCTTCCCGTGTTTTCTCCATGTTTTTTCTATCAATCAAATAAAAAAAAGACTAGAATTTCTAGTCTTTTTTATTTCCCTTCATTCTTCTCTAACACATACAAATCTTCTTCAATATTAGATAATTTCTCTATTACAAGCTTTCTAGCATCTCCAATTGCTTGATTGTATGCAAATGGTCCTACTAATTTAATCATTTCTTCTATTAAACGCTCTGCTTGGAAGCGTCCAATTTCATCTAAATCTTCTTCAACGAAAAATTGCTGAATTTGTGCTACTAGCGCTTCTTTTTTATCATTTGGTATTTTTATATTCATCATCATTTGTTACTCCTCTATATTTATGATAGTACGTTTCTTAACTCTACCATAGAAAAACGCTTTCCAGGACAAGTTTTTGTAACTCCTTCTAGCTCTCTATGACCGAGTACATTCTCTTTCTCTATAGCAAACTGCTTCATAAATATTTTACATAAAGAATATACTGCATTCATTTGTGCAGGGGTTGGATCATATTTATCAAAATTACCCGTCATACATATTCCAATTGTATCCCTATTATTATCTTTCGCATGTGCTCCAATATGTAAACCTCGTCCTTCAACTATGGTTCCATCTTCTTCAATAAAATAATTGTAACCAATCCCGCTCCACCCTCTTACTTTTTGATGAAATTCATGTGTTTGATATACATCCCATCCATCTTCGGATGTATGGTGGATAATCAGTTTATTCACTTTTTCTAAAGGAACTAATTCATCTTGAAATGTTAAATTAACACATTTAATTTCCATTTGAACATCCTCCCTTAAAAATCAATCATCATCATTGTTTTATCATCTGGTCTTATTCTCTTTTCTCCTTCTAGCTTTTCGATAATTGCTACATATTCACTTATACTATTCTTTCTTATATATGCAACAGCTTGTTCGAGCGACCAATCTGGGTGGAATAATCCATCTGAACAAATAAAAATCCCGCTCACTTCATCTATATGTAATTCACCATGCTGTAAATAATGTATCGCTTCTTTCATTCCGTTTGCAACGGAATACCCGCCCTGCATATTTGCAAGATAACGATTATATTTTAACTGTTCTCGCACATCTTGAAAAACATGTTCTTCTAGTACAGATAACCCTTGTTTACGATCTTCTTCTCTCTTCTTTTTTGCTCGTTTGTTAATTCCTTCAATTGTGTCTTTCGTTAATACTTGTATTGTTCCATTTCGAAGTATTGCGACAATCATACAGTCCCCTAACTGTGCGTATTCAATTTTCTCTCCTCCTATTTGAACTGCCGCAATACATGTGCACCACAAATGCTCTTTTTTTCTCGTATCTACCTTATATTCTAACATTTTTCTTTGCAATGCTTCATTTGCTTTTGCAACTGCAACTGGTAAACTATGATTTTCACGTAATGAAGCAAAATAACTTGCAAATAAATGCGAAGCGATGTATGCTCCATTATGTCCCTGTTCATCACGAAATGGGACGAGTGGTGTTGCACCGTCACATACACCATACATCTTTTTTTCTTCATTACAAAAATAAGAATCCTCACATTCTTGCTTCAACGGGCTTTTCTGTTGATATGTTTTTATCTTCACAACTGTATCCCCTTTCAAATGATAAAATACTCAAATTCTTTTGATTAATCAAATTTCCCGAAATAAACTGTTTTTACCCAAAACTTTCAATATCATATATAATCTTGAAATAATATGAATTTTTTAGTGAAGGACGGGAAAGAGATGGTCAGATTTCTTGGTGTTATTATTGGTTCTATTATTATTGCGATTGCCTTTAATCTTTTCCTTATCCCCCACAAAATTTTAAGTAGTGGAATTGGCGGAATTGCTATTATTTTAGGGATTGTAACTCCTGTAAACACAGGTATTATTAACTTTGTATTAAACTTACCTATCCTTATTTTAGGATACATAGGTCTTGGAAAAAAAGTAATTTTTAACACGATTATCTCTGTTATTGTATTATCTGTTGCATTATACTATGTTCCAGTGAAAGTCGTCGCAACAGATCCGCTTTTATCATCTATCTTTGGTGGTGTCATTGCCGGAGCTGGTATCGGTCTTGTTTTTAACTGTAATGGATCAACTGGTGGATTTGATATTATCGGTATGTTGTTGTCTCGCAAAAGAGACATTAAACTTGGTGGATTCCTTATTATTTTAAATGCAGTCGTTGTTATTATTGCAGGATTCTTCTTCACTTGGGATGTTGCTCTTACAAGCTTACTTTCCATTTATGTAACTGGTAAAGTTATCGATGCTATTCATACGAAACATCGAAAGGTTACACTTATGATTGTAACAAATGAAGCAGAAAAAATGAAAAAACAACTTCTTTCAACTGTTGTACGTGGAATTACATTACTTGATGGCGAAGGTGCTTATTCTAGCGAAAAGAAACGTGTACTTATGACCGTTGTTTCTCGAGAAGAATTAGCAAGTATGAAATTAACAATTTCTGAAATTGACCCTCATGCATTCGTTAACATTACCGAAACGGTTGAAGTATTAGGATTGTTTAGAAAAGGTTAAAAAACTAGGTGGATTTCCACCTAGTTTTTATTTTCCATAAATTCAATTCGATTTCCGAACGGATCTGATACGTAAAATCTAATTACATCTGGACGTGCATGGTCATCTATTACTTCCATACCTTGCTTTATTAACTCTTGTTTAAATTCATCAATTTTTAAAACATAAAAAGCTGGATGCGCCTTTTTTGCTGGATTGAAGTTTTGCTCAACTCCGATATGAATCTCTTGATTTCCACACTTAAACCAACATCCACCACGCTTCTTTAATTCCTCTGGCTTCGGGATTTCCTCCATACCTATTTTTTTACCATAAAATTCTCGTGCTTCTTCTTCACACCCTACAGGCGCAGCTACTTGTACATGATCGATCCCTTGAATATAATTTCTCATTTTCTCTCCTCCTCTTCTACCCTAATGTTATAAGGAAAACCTACTCCTGTAACTTACAAATAATTTATAAAATAATATAAGCCCCCCTTATTATCACCTTGCACTCACTTTGCAAAAATAAAGAAAACAAAATTTATTCTATAACTTCCATTTTTTATAGAAATACACATTACATCTATATTATAGTTATGAATAGACAAATCTTTTTAGATGCTATTTGTACGGAGGAACTATTATGAGTCGTAAAAAATATTCATCAACTGAAAGAAAACGTCATCCGAACATTTCTAGACGTTTACGCAACCATATACAAGATTGTTCATTAACAGAAATGTACGCATCTCTGTTCGAACACAACCCTGATGGTATTATTTCATTAAATTTAGAGGGAATTATTATACACACTAATCCTTCTGCTGAAAGAATACTAGGTTACACTTCTTCAGAATTAGAGCGGAAAAGCATTACCTCTATTTTAGAAGCTCATATTTCTGAGCAAGTATTACAAAATATAAAGAATACGGAAGCGGATAATCAACAAGAGTATATTTTATCTATTTATCATAAAGATGGATTCTTATTAGACGTCGTGACAAAACTAGTTCCTATTTTTGTCCAAAATCGTCTAACTGGCGTATATGCCATTATGAAGCCTCTTGAAAAATCAGAAAGAATTGAGAAAAAGCTGAAAGAAAGTGAAAAGAGGTTACGTACATTAGTCAACTCCATGCCTGCGTTTGTTATATTTAAAGATCATGAAGGGCGCTGGCTTGAAGCAAATGACTACGCACTTTCTTGCTTCAATTTCCATCATGTACCTTACCACGGAAAAAAAGATAGTGAACTCATTCAATATAATGAAGCGTACCGAGAAGCTTTTTTACATTGTGAAGAAGTCGATGAATTAGCATGGCAACAAAGACAAATTCTTCATGGTGAAGAATTTATTATTCACAGAGATGATTTCGACCTAATCTTAAGTATATCGAAAGTTCCTCTCTATCACCCTGACGGCTCCCGTAAAGGTCTTATCGTAATGGGAAGAGATATTACTGAGCTAAAGGAAACGGAAAAGTTATTACGAAAATCTGAAAAGCTGGCAGTAGTCGGACAACTGACAGCTGGAATTGCTCATGAAATTCGAAATCCACTCACTTCTCTAAAAGGTTTTCTAACATTGCTACTCCCTGAAATAAATGAGGAGCAGAAGTGGTATATCGATGTTATGTTAAGTGAAATTTCACAGATGGAATCTATCACGAGTCAATTTATGGCGATGTCTAAACCACAAGTATTAGCAATCCAAACTTGTAACATACAAACTTTAATTGAAGAGGTAGTTACATTTATTTTACCAACCGCAATTATGCATAGCGTTCATATCATTATGGATCATTTTGATTACGTATATGACATTCAATGTGACGGTAACCAATTAAAACAAGTTTTTATAAATATATTAAAAAATGCGATTGAAGCAATGCCAAATGGCGGAAATATTTTCATCCAAACAAAACCATTAGAGGGTAATTTCATCTTAATACGGATTATCGATGAAGGTTGCGGTATCCCAGAAGAGCGTATCTCCCGTTTAGGCGAACCGTTTTATAGTTTAAAAGAAAAAGGCACAGGGCTAGGATTAATGATGTGTTACAAAATAATTGAAGAACATCATGGTAAATTACACATTTCAAGTGAATTAAATAAAGGTACGGTCGTCGATATTCACCTACCACTTTCTTCACCCCACCTTGCAATCCAGTCTTAAATAATAAAAGAAGCATCTGCTAACGATTAGCAGATGCTTCTTTTATTATTTATACTTATAGAACTGTTTTTCCATACCATTCTTTTGCTTTTTCTACTTCACCCATCGTTAATTGATGTCCTCTATTTTCCCAATGCATTGTTACATTAGCGTTTGCATTTTCTAATAGTAGCTTCAATTCCTCTGACTCAGAAGATGAACAAATTGGATCATTTGTCCCAGCAGCAATAAACACGGATTTCCCAGCTAAATTAGGCAATTGTGTTCCTCTTCTAGGCACCATTGGGTGATGAAGCACAGCACCTTTTAACGCATTTTCGTAATGGAATAATAAGCTTGCCGCAATGTTTGCTCCATTTGAATACCCGATAGCTACAATGTTATTTCTATCAAATTCATATGCTTTTGCAGCTTCATCTAAAAACTCATTTAATTCCTTCGTACGGAAAATCAAATCTTCTTCATCAAAAATGCCTTCTGCCAATCTACGGAAGAAACGTGGCATGCCATTTTCTAATACATTTCCTCTAACACTTAATACAGATGCTTCCGGATCAACTATTTCTGCAAGTGGTAATAAATCTAATTCGTTTCCTCCTGTACCATGAAGTAATAACAACACTGGTTTTGACGTATCTTTTCCTTTTTGAAAAACATGTTTCATCATAATCCTTTTCCCCTTTCAATCACTTTAATCTAAATGTCTCACTTCAAACGGCAAAAGCGTTTGTTCAATCTGTTTTCTATGCTGTTCATATTGTTCCGGTAATTTTAATTCCTCACCCATCGTCTCTAACGATTCATCATGAGCGAAACCAGGAGGATCTGTTGCAATTTCAAATAAAATTTCACCATGTTCTCTAAAATAAATTGCGTTAAAATAATTACGATCTTGTACAGGAGTTACGTGGTATCCAAAACGGGACACATGCTCTTTCCAGTCTAGCTGATCAGCATCGTCACTCGCTCTCCAAGCAATATGATGCACTGTACCAACGCCCATTTGGCCACGACCGATTGTTGATAACCTCAAGTCGATAATATTTCCAATCTTAGCAGAAGAACGGAATCGAACAAATTCGCCTTCTTCTCCAATTTTCTCAAGACCCATAATATGTTCTAACAGTTCAGCAGTTTTTTGAGGCTGTGCCGATAATAGAACCGCACCACCAAATCCTTTAATTGCTACTTCTGGCGTAACTTCTCCAAAAGTCCAATTATTTAATTCACCCTCTTCTCTTTCTACTAATTCTATATGCAAACCATGTGGATCATCAAATTCTAAATACTGCTCTCCAAATCGAGTCATTTTTGTATATGAAACATCGAATTTTTCTAATCTATTCTCCCAAAACTCCATTGCACCTTTTGGTACAACATAAGAAGTGATCCCTACTTGACCGTCACCAATAACTCCTTGACGAGCACCTGCCCATGGGAAAAACGTAATAATTGTTCCAGGCTTTCCTCCTTCATTACCAAAATAAAGATGGTACGTACCCGGATCATCAAAATTTACTGTTTGTTTCACTAAACGTAAACCTAATACACCAGCATAAAAATCTACATTTTCTTGTGGATGTCCTACAATTGCTGTAATGTGATGTATCCCCATTGTTTTCTTTTCCATTTCGTCCACTCCTTTTTAATTCATTATAAAAATTGCTTTACATTAAAATTCATTATTCATTTTGTCCATACTAGAAAGTAAAATCCGTCATGATAATTTTATCTCGAATTCGAGATATTAATTATAAAATTACACATTAACGTTTAACTTATCGAAATTATCTCGATTTCAAGATAGTCTCCAAAAAACATTTACTCACTTTAATACCATAATCAGTGGGGGTTTTACTGCCCATTAAAGTGGGATAAAACGTGATTTAGAATATCATTTACCTCAAACTTAACACTTATTATAAGTTACTTACTTTTCTTTGTCAACAAATTACTTATTTCATTTAAAATGAAAAGGGAGCAAACGCTATTCACCGTTTACTCCCTTTTCAAATCATTTCGTTTCTTCTTCCAGCACTGCTTCCATCTCATTAAATTCAAGATGAATTGCTTTAACTGGTTCTTTCGTTACTAAACTTACAACAATCACAGCTAATAAGCTACAGAAGAATCCAGGTACCATTTCATACATAGTCGCTTTTAAACTTGGAATTTGTACCCAAGTAATTACAACTACTGCACCAACAATCATCCCAGCAAGAACGCCCCATTTGTTCGTTCTTTTCCAATATAAACTTAATAAAATGGCAGGTCCGAATGCTGAACCAAATCCTGCCCAAGCATAACCGACGAGTGTTAAAATTGTATCACTTGGATGATACGCTAAAACAACTGCGATCATAGCTACTACTAAAACTGACAGTCTACCGATAAATACAAGTTCTTTATCACTTGCGTTACGACGGAAAAATGTTTTATAGAAATCTTCCGTTACTGCACTTGAAATAACAAGTAATTGCGAGGAAATACTACTCATTATAGAAGCTAATATAGCTGACAATAAAAACCCGGTAATGTACGGATGGAATAAAATGTTTGAGAATGTTACAAAGACCATTTCTGGGTCTTGTAATGTCCCATTATTTTTAGCATAGTAGGCGATACCAACCAAGCCAGTAAGCATTGCACCTATAATGGAAATCGCCATCCAACCGATACCGATTCTACGAGAAGTTTTCAAATCTTTAATAGAGGTAATTGCCATAAAGCGGACAATAATATGTGGTTGACCAAAATACCCAAGACCCCATGCTAAAAAGGAAATAATACCAAGAATTGTGGTCCCTTTAAACATATCTAAATGCGATGCATCAACTTGCTTAATCGTATTGTATGTCTCTGTTATACCACCGACATCTGTAAAAGCAACAATTGGTACTAATACGAGAGCAATAAACATAATACACCCTTGCACAAAGTCGGTCCAACTTACTGCTAAAAAACCACCGAATAGTGTATAAGCAACTACGACACCGACAGTTACAAATAAACCAATTTTATAATCAAGGTTGAAAGAATTTTCAAACAAACGTCCACCTGATACTAAACCAGCCGACGCATAAAATGTGAAAAATACTAAAATGACGATAGCGGAGACAAAACGAAGTATTTTCGTACGATCTTTAAATCGATTCTCTAAAAAGTCTGGAATCGTAATTGAATCATTAGCCACTTCTGTATACGTTCGCAAACGCGGGGCAAGAATTAAATAGTTTGCATAAGCACCTATTAATAAACCTATCGCAATCCACACACTTGATAACCCTGTCGCATACATCGCACCAGGTAATCCCATTAGCATCCAACCACTCATGTCAGAAGCACCAGCTGATAAAGCTGTAACTGCTGGACCGAGTCCCCTTCCGCCTAACATATAATCTGATAAATCGGATGTCTTCTTATAAGACCAATAACCGATATACAACATACCTGCCATATAAATAGCAAGCGAAACCATAATCTCAATCTTCACCAAATCTCTCCCTTAGTTACATAAGCCATTCAAAATTTCGAAAAATGACTTTTTCTATTTTCTTGTTTTCGCTTATGGTTCCCTACCTTAACAAACATTTTTTGTTCTTTCAAGTGAACAGGTGTTTTTTACTGCATGTGAAAACCTTCATAAACGCCTTTATCCCAGCGGATTACCCGGGTTTCAAAATAAATTAAAGTAAAAATATTCAGAAAATAAAAAGACGTTTTTTCACACCTTATTTTCATTCGTTTATTAGTTGAATTTTAAAAGAAAAAAGCCATACAAATGTATGACTTTTAGTCTATTAAACATAGCTTATCTTCTATTTACTAGTAGGAAACAATTCTGAAAGAGGAACTATCCGCCCCACCTCATCTTTAAACACAATATGCTCTCTCGTTAAATGACGCGGGCTCTTTACCCCCGCTGCTGCCGCAAGTGAGAACAAACTATATCTCATACTAACAACATAATTCATTACGCGCCATTTCTTCTCATACGGATCTAACGCTTTTTGATAATGAGGATTCGTCGTCGCCACACCAGACGGACATTGCCCCGAATTACATTGGAGCGCCATAATACAGCCACTTGCCATCATAAACCCACGTGCTGAATTTATAGCATCTGCACCAATAGCTAAAGCAATTGCCACTTTATCTGGTGTAATTAATTTCCCCGAGGCAAACACTTTGAATTTGTCCCGAACGCCATAATGATTCGCTGTATCAATACATGTCAGTAACGCTGGAATAAGCGGCATCCCCATACTATCTGCCATCGATTTATACGTCGCACCTGATCCACCTTCTGAACCATCTATTGTAATGAAATCTGGATAGATGTTTAACTCTTTCATCGATTTGAATAAATCTTCCAACGGCTCCTGCTGTCCAATTACAATTTTCATACCGACAGGTTTACCGCCGTTTTCTTGCAACTGCTGAATAAAATAAAGTGTATCTGCTGCATTATTTAAAAATGAAAATCGATTCGGTGAATTAATCGTTTCTCCTTCTCGTACATTTCGAACAGAAGCAATTTTCTCATTTACTTTTTGTCCCTCTAGATGACCGCCACGTATTTTAGCCCCTTGCCCAAATTTCAATTCGAATGCTTTAATATTTCTTTCTTTTGCTTTCTCCATAAATTTCTCCATTGAAAACTTACCATCCTCATCACGGTAACCAAATAATCCTGGACCAATTTGCGCAACGATATTTGCACCTGTATGTAAATGTTCTGGTATTACACCACCTTCTCCCGTATTAATCCACGAACCGCCAGCCATCTTCGCGCCAAACCCACTCGCTAAAATATAATTTTCGCCAATCGCACCGTAAGAAGTTGCCGATGCTCCAAACATGCCATACAGTTTCCATGGATATTTACGATTTTCACCGACGATAACCGCATCATCTTCTTCATATAACCAAAGATTCGTTGTATCCGCTGTCAATTTTTCTCTTCGTGAAAATAACCCTTCTTTATGAATCACATACTTTTTTCCTTCACGTTCTTGCGCTACATTCACACTTAATTCTTCTGTTAATATCGGAAATAATGTATTAGCAATATAGTAACCAGATGTATCAAAATCTCGTTTTGATCCAAAGCCAAGTATTTCAGAACGGTACTTTGCTAAAAACATTACACTTTGAAAATCATAACGTGAAAAAGGCTTTCCATCCGTATCATGATCAAACCAATATTGTCTAAATTCCGGTCCTATCTTTTCAAGTAAATAACGCATCCTTCCTAAGTATGGATGTAGCTTTAATATAGAATGATGCGTCCGTTTTTTAATAAAAAATGTAATAATAAAAAAAATGATTAATAGTAGCATTAATAAGAGCAATATACTAATAATAACGAGTAGCGTTTCACTCATCCCGCTTCCTCCTATGAAAATCCATAATAAAAGGAGAACACTCGATGTGTTCTCCTTTTATCTTTATTCAAACTAATGTAGCAAGATGCTCTTTCGCATCATATTCAACTAAACTTTCAGCATTTTTAATTCGATGAACAAAATCTGGATTAGCAATTAAAGGTCTTCCAAATGCCGCTACATCAATTATTCCTTCTTGCAACGCTTCTTCAGCCTCTTTCGGATTTAAATTCCCTACTCCTACGATCGTACCATCCCAATATTTTCTTACTAATTGATGAAAATTCTTTCCGTCAGCAATAACTGCCGTATAATTCATCGTTGAAGGGTGAATCATCGTTAATCCAACTTCTTTGAACATATTTACAAACGTTTTAATTGCAAGCTCAGGGTTTTCCCACATATAAGTAGGATTATCACCTTTGAAAGCAGAGAAACGAAGAAGTGTTTTATTAGCTCCAACAGCTTCTATTACAGCCGCCGTTACTTCTTTCATAAACGTTAACCTCTCCTTTAAGTCTCCGCCGTATTTATCAGTACGCTTATTTGCAAACTCATAAGTAAATTGATCAATTAAATATCCATGTGCACCGTGAATTTCTACTCCATCAAACCCAGCTTCGATTGCATTCTTCGCAGCTTGTGCGTATTGACCGATCACTGCTTGTATTTCTTCTAACGTCATTGCTTCTGGCGTATCAAATGGTTTACGAAAACGGGGAACATTTCCCTCTGCAGCGATAGCAGACGGTGCTTGCGGCATTTGTCCACCAATTATCTCGTGATGACTCATACGGCCAACATGCCATATTTGAGCAATAATCGTTCCGCCTTCTTTATGTACTGCTTCTGTAACAGGCTTCCACGAGTCGATTTGTTCTTGTGTATAAATCCCTGGTACTCCCGGATTACCTTTTGCTCTTGGGCTAATGACGATTCCTTCTGTAATAATTAATCCAACTCCATCAGCTGCACGCTTTCTATAGTACTCAACTACATCAGTACCAACTACTCCCGTTTCATGATTTGCGAAACATCTCGTCATCGGTGCCATTGCTATGCGATTACGAAGAGACCAAGATCCAATTTGAATCGGATTAAACAACTTTGTTTCTTCAATATTTTCAAAAGATCCCCCAGCGTTTATATTTGTTCCTTCATAAATACTTGCTGCTTTATTATTTGAACTTGTCATTTTTCTTCCCCCTAAAAAATTCTTACTATAATCGCATCATACTTACTTTTAGATAGTAACGTCAATTTATACGCCTTTACCATCGAACATTCGAATATTAAAAAATAGAATGATACAAATAAAAAAAAGGTTTCCTAGGCAGGAAACCTTTTTGAATTGACCATATATGGCTAACAATTCGTTTATCTCTTTTATATAAAGAAAATAAACAATTATTATCTCTTCACATATAAAAAATTCCTTAGCAGCAGAAGTGAGAGTGGTTCAGTATTCTTCTAAAAATAATAACTTATAAACCTAAAACAATGAAAGCCCTACCTCTCTTTCATCCTTACGGCTCCTCGTCCGTGCCAGTGTGAATCAGGATTGCAAAAATCAAGTAACTATTCTATCGAAGTGTGTAATTAAACTTCGAAAATTCATAAAGAATTAAAAAATAAAAATGGAGTTGATTGTAGTAATAACAAAAGAGGTTAATGCTCTAAAAGTGGTTTGAAAGAGTTGAATGTCTTTGAAATGATTAATTTTCTATAATTATGTTCCCAAAAAATTCAAAACCTTTTTTGGGATCTAATACATTATTTGTAATGAATCTTAACAAAAGCTTTTTATTTGACTTTCTGTGATACCTTCAATTAATCCCAGTTCACTAATCAAAAATTCGTGTGCATTATCTAACATTTTCTTTTCGCTTGCATTAAGGGCTTTTTCTTTCTGCATACGTAATAAATCACGTACAACTTCAGCACCTTCTTG
The DNA here is from genome assembly GCF_022663555.1 of Bacillus cereus group sp. BfR-BA-01381. Classification (NCBI taxonomy): domain Bacteria; kingdom Bacillati; phylum Bacillota; class Bacilli; order Caryophanales; family Bacillaceae; genus Bacillus; species Bacillus cereus group sp. BfR-BA-01381. The sequence goes on along the minus strand of NZ_JAKUFR010000014.1, from coordinate 35,037 downwards.
TATTTTACCCGTCTTTATTTTATCAGTGTTCAATTTATACCTTTGTTTCCACGTAAGTAATCTATCAGATTCTCCATGTTGAAAAACATCCAATATGTGTGCTATCGCCGTTATATCCGTGACTGGCCGTATATTTGAGCTCAATATTCTCCCTGCAGGAATCATTAATTCCATATTACTACCCGACATTTTTATAACATAATACTGTTGTTTTTCTCCTGCGATTTCCTTCTCTTCTATGGCCTTAATTATACCTGCTCCGTGCATTGGATAAACAATGTTATCGCCAATTTGAAACAAATAATCCACCTCCATATATGGTAACCTTCTCAATCTTATCACACAATTACTTTTTTAGCAAATTTTTTATTTTATCATAAAATTATTTTTCATGTCAATCCTTTCGAACTAAGAAAATAAATTCTTAAAACATCACTAAAAACCCGCAATCTTATTAACTTTTCCACCCATATATACATTCTAATTTCACCTTCTCTTTTTACATAAAAACACATTACTACATATAAGTAGTAATGTGTTTTTTATACGGAATCGTTAAACATTCCCTATTAATTTCACGCCTATATACTAACCTGCTTACGGACTGTCTCTCTCGCTAAAAGAAAACTCATAATCACTTGCGCAGCTACTCGGCTCGTCATATCTCTGAAATCAAGGGTTGGATCAATTTCTACAATATCCATCCCTTGAACGAGAGGTTCTTTGCCAAGAAATTCAATCGCATCTAGTAAAGTCGCGCTATCCATTCCGCCAGGACCAATCGCTGGACAACCTGGCGCAAATGCTTGATCTAGTACATCCATATCAAGAGAAATATAAATAGAAGTCACGCCTTGCTTTCTTAATACTTCAATACTTTCCGTCATAATATCTTTTATTTCTCGCTCTCGTACATCTTTCATTGTATACACTGTCACGCCATGTTCTTTTGCATATTCATGGTACGCTCGTGCATTTGAAAAATTACGAATACCTATTTGAACGAGTTGTTTTCCTGCAATGACACCATTTTCTAGTAAACTACGGAACGGTGTACCATTTGACGGACCACCATCTTCTAAATTGCGCAAATCATGATGGGCATCAAATTGAATAATACCGACCTTCCCTTTACTATTTGCAAATCCTGTTATACTCGGAAAACTAATCGAGTGATCCCCACCAAGAACGATTGGTATCATGTTCGGATTTACTTTCGTTACGTGACCAACTGTTTTCGCAATTCGGTTATGACTTTCTTTCATATCCGTCACATGCATCATAATATCGCCGCAATCATATAAGACACTTTCTTTCATATCATGTTCTTCTGTAATTGCGTACGTGCTATATGCATCTAACATCGCACGAATTGTTTTTGGAGCAAAACTTGCTCCTGAATGACTAATAGACGGTTTAGAAAGGGGCGCTCCAATTAAGGCCGCACCGAATATTTCCACGCCTTCCTCCCAATCTTTAATCATTTCACTCCATTTTGTCACTTCACGATCGATAAACTTGGCATTTTTCTTTAAATAGTGGCCGTGCTCCACGATTGTTCACCTCTTGTATATGCGATATTACCATTCTTCCATACTGTATTTACATGACTTACGCCGTAATGATACGGTACGTAAGCATAATTGTAAGCATCCCATAGCACTAGATCTGCCTTGCGACCTACTCTAATTTTCCCAGCTACATCGCCACGATTAATTGCGTAAGAAGAGTTAACTGTTACGGCATTCCAAACTTCTTCTGGTGTCATTTTCAACTTCAGCATTGCGATGCTCATAATAAGCTGAATGTTTTCCGTTGGACAGCTGCCCGGATTAAAGTCTGTAGCTAACGCAACTGCAACACCTTCATCAATCATTTTTCGGCCGCGTGCAAAGCTTTCTTTATTTAAATAGAAAGTTGTTCCTGGTAATAAAGTCGCTACTGTATTAGAGTTTGCAAGCATTTCAATTCCTTTATCAGAAGCACCAACTAAATGGTCCGCTGATGCTGCACCAATTTCAGCCGCTGCTTCTGCACCACCAAGAGGGTCGATTTCATCTGCATGAATTTTCACATCAAATCCAAGCTCTTTCGCTTTTAATAAAAACTCTTTTGACTCTTCAACAGAGAACACACCTGTTTCACAGAAAATATCAACGAATTCCGCTAATTGCTTCTCTTTCATTTCTGGTAATAAATCTAACATCCATTGTAAAAATTCTTTCGATCTACCTTTATACTCTTTTGGAACTGCATGAGCACCTAAAAATGTGGAAACTAAATCAATTGGATGCTCTTTTTGTAATTGTGCCGTTGCCTCTAATTGCTTCCATTCCGTCTCATCATCTAATCCGTAACCACTCTTCGCTTCTACAGTTGTAACTCCGAAAGATAGCATCCGGTCTAAATGGAATTTCGCCTTTTGAACAAGCTCTTCTTTCGACGATTGTTTCGTTGCATTTACAGTTGAAAGAATACCTCCGCCTTGTTCTAAAATTTCTAAGTATGGAACTCCTTGTAATTTTAGCGCGATTTCATTTTCACGAGATCCACCAAATACAAGGTGGGTATGCGGATCAACAAGGCCAGGAGAAACCATTTTCCCGCCACAATCAATAACTTCTTTCGCCTGAAGTCCTTTTGCTTCTTCCGCTGTTCCAACGAAAGTGATTACACTATTTTCAATTCCAACCGCACCGTTTTCGATAACAGGAAGCGTGTTCATTGCTTCCCGTCTTAACAAGCCATCTTCTTGATCCATTGTTAGTAATTGACCGATATTTATTAGTAAAGTGTCCAGCATGTTTTTCTCCTCCTTATTTCATCATTGGAATGTTAACGCCTTTTTCTTTCGCAGTTTCCACAGCTAAGTCATACCCTGCATCCACGTGACGAACAACACCCATACCAGGGTCAGAAGTTAATACGCGCTCAATACGTTTTGCTGCTGCTTCTGTTCCATCTGCAACGATAACCATTCCAGCGTGAAGTGAATAACCCATACCAACGCCGCCACCGTGGTGAACAGATACCCAGCTTGCACCGTTTACACTGTTAATTAATGCATTCAAAATTGGCCAGTCAGCTACTGCATCACTACCATCTTTCATCGCTTCTGTTTCACGGTTTGGAGATGCTACTGAGCCGCAATCTAAATGGTCACGACCGATAACGATTGGTGCTGATAATTCACCATTTGCAACCATTTCATTAATGATGCGACCAAATTTCGCGCGCTCACCGTAACCAAGCCAACAAATACGTGACGGAAGACCTTGGAACTCAACTTGCTGACGAGCCATACGGATCCAGTTACATAAATGCTCATTATCAGCAAACTCACGTAAAATTACTTCGTCTGTTTTATAAATATCTTCTGGGTCACCAGAAAGTGCTACCCAGCGGAATGGTCCTTTTCCTTCGCAGAATAATGGACGGATAAATGCTGGAACGAATCCTGGGAAATCGAATGCATTTTTCAAACCTTCATCAAAAGCAACTTGGCGAATGTTATTTCCGTAATCAAATGTAATTGCGCCTTTTGCTTGCATAGCAAGCATGGCTTCTACATGTTTTGTCATGCTTTCTTTTGATAATTGTACGTAGCGCTCCGAATCTTCTTCACGAAGTTTTGCTGCTGCTTCTAACGTGTAACCTACTGGAATATAACCGTTTAATGGATCATGAGCAGATGTTTGATCTGTAACTAAATCTGGCGTAATATTACGCTTCACTAGCTCTGGTAAAATCTCTGCCGCATTTCCTAATAAACCAATTGAAATCGGTTCTTTCTTCTCTTTATACTCGTTCGCAACCGTTAATGCTTCTTCTAATGATTCTGTATACATATCACAGTATCTCTTTTCAATACGACGATCGATACTGCGCTTATCAACATCAATAGCGATAACAACACCGCCATTCATCGTTACAGCAAGAGGTTGTGCACCGCCCATACCACCTAAACCAGCAGTAAGTGTTAATGTACCTTTTAATGAACCACCGAAATGTTGACGTGCGGCTTCACCAAACGTTTCATATGTTCCTTGTAAAATACCTTGTGTTCCAATGTAAATCCAGCTACCTGCTGTCATTTGTCCATACATCATAAGACCTTTTTTCTCTAGTTCACGGAAGTGATCCCAGTTCGCCCACTTCGGTACTAAGTTTGAGTTCGCTAAAAGAACGCGAGGTGCATCTTCATGTGATTTAAAGATTGCAACTGGTTTTCCTGATTGAACAAGTAATGTTTCATCGCTTTCTAACGTTTTTAATGAATCTACAATTGCATTGTAGCTTTCCCAGTTACGAGCTGCACGGCCGATTCCACCATATACAACTAATTCTTCTGGCTTTTCAGCAACTTCCGGATCTAAATTGTTCATTAACATACGAAGTGCAGCTTCTTGCACCCACCCTTTCGTTTGTAACTCCGTACCTCTTGGCGCGCGAATTGTTTGTTTAACTTTTTCCATTTCAATCTCTCCCTTTTCTCATTTTATAGTGCTGCGTTTACATCTAATCTTTCTTTAATCGAATAATTCGTTTTTAACCAATGCGCAATATTTTCAATATCCGTTGAGAATATACGGTCATTTGTAATAGAAGGCACTTGCTGACGACCTTGATGATAGAAACTTTTCGTCACTGTACTCATGTTTTCAATACCGCGATATTCTGCAGCTTGCATCGCACAAATCATCTCAATTGAAAGAACACGTCTTACGTTTTGAATAATTTGATGTGCATGGCGTGAAGCGATTGTTCCCATACTTACGTGATCTTCTTGGTTAGCTGATGACGGGATTGAATCAACACTCGCCGGATGTGCTAACGTTTTATTTTCAGAAACTAGTGACGCTGCAGCATATTGCATAATCATTGCACCAGACTGAAGTCCTGGTTCTGGACTTAAAAATGGTGGTAAATCGTTTAATTGCGGATTCACTAAACGCTCAATACGACGCTCTGAAATATTTGCAAGTTCTGCCATTCCTACTTTTAAGAAGTCCATCGCAAATGCAATTGGTTGACCGTGGAAATTACCACCTGAAATTACTTTTTCCCCACCATCAAAGATTAGCGGATTATCCGTTGCTGCATTCATTTCAATTTCTAATTTTTCTTTCACATAATTTAAAACTTGCCAAGAAGCACCGTGTACTTGCGGAATACAGCGAAGTGAATATGCATCCTGCACACGTAGTTCTCCTTGTTTTGTTGTTAATTTACTATCATGAAGGATGTCACGAATTCTGCTCGCTACTTCCACTTGCTCTTTATAACCACGTGCTTTATGAACATTTTCATCAAATGCATCAATAATGCCTTGTAAACCTTCAATTGTCATAGATGCAATTAATTCAGCTTGATAAGCCGTTGCTTCTGCTTCTATATAAGAAAGAACTCCTTGCGCTGTCATCGCCTGCGTACCATTAATTAACGCTAGACCTTCTTTCGCTTCAAGTTCAATTGGCTCAAGACCTTCTTCTGTAAGAGCGACCATTGCATGAACGCGTTTTCCTTTATAGAACACTTCACCTTCGCCTAATAATACGAGCGCAAGATGAGATAAAGGTGCTAAATCGCCACTCGCACCAAGTGATCCTTGTTGCGGAACAACTGGGTGAATTTTACGATTTACAAACTCAAGAAGCATATTTACAACGAGCGGTCTAACACCAGATACTCCTTTAAGCATCGTGTTTGCTCGTAAAATTAACATACCGCGTGATACTTCTTCAGGGAATGGCTCGCCTATCCCACATGCATGTGACTGAATTAAATTATGTTGAAGTGCCTTTACATCATCTTTTTGAATTAGCACATCACTAAACTTTCCAAATCCAGTTGTAATACCGTAAACGACTTTTCCGTCCTCTACAATTTTCTCAACTACTTCGCGGCACTCCGCCACCTTTTGCATACTAGTTGGACAAGCTGTTACACCTTCTCCTTCAAGTAACAACCTCTTCATTTCTTCAATTGTCAATGTGTGTCCTGTTAACGTAATCATTGTTTTTCCTCCTTAAAAAGGCAAAAGGGGACCTTATCTTTTTAAGACAGACTTCTGTCCTAAAAAAGTAAGGCCCCCTTCTAACTAATAGACTATGGGCAAATCATATGTGATTAATTCCTAAACCAATCGCCTCATGCTCAGATCCTTTTACAGGTGCACCAATCGTTCCATATAATGCAACAGCAACCCATTCGCCCTCTTTTTTTCCGTCGTATGGTGTACCGCGCACAATCGCAAAGCGAAGTCCTACTGTACGAAGAACGTCTGCTAACTGAATTTGACCTCTCGTCACTCCGTACAAAGCTTCCATAATTGCGTGATAAAGTGCATGTGTTTCTCTGTAAACGTCTGTTTCAATAACTTGGTTGCTCTTAGCCGCTGTTTCCATTGCTGCGACAACCTTTTGCGAATTCATCGAACCCACTTTCCCCGTACAATACTTCCAACCTTTTGGGATAGATAATACAGGGCTTTCATTCTCATCCGCAAGTGCCAACAGCATGGCCATACGACCAATTCGATGTGTTCCTTGAAGAAGCATGTGACTCTCTCATTTCTTTTAATTATTTGAATATTTCTTAATTTAAGAATATATGAAAACGGTTAAATCGTCAATAGTTTAAACTCACATTCAAACAAATTTTTCAGGCGTGTTATAGTCTCACTAACCGATACAAAGGGGAGAGATTTCAGTGACAAAGCGAAAAGATATTCATTTTCGAATTGAAGAAAAATTACTTGAAAGGTTTGAAGCTGCACTCCATTACGAAGGCTTAAAGAAAACCGACGTATTAACGCACGCAATTCAGCAATTTTGCACGAAGGTGGAATGTGAAAAAATGAATGATGTAAAACGCCAATACAACGTAAGCAACCATTTACAAACTCGTATCGATACGCATAAACATTATGAAGAAAAACATGTGAATTTAGATAAAGTCGTCATGGATCATTTACAACTTCAAGGAGACGAGAAAATATTAGAGGTTGGATGCGCTAACGGAAAATTTCTTTCCTTTTTGCAAGCGAATGGCCATAAAGGTCAATTAACAGGTTTTGATCAATCAGAAGCCATGCTCTCTGAAGCCACTAAAACGAATACTTTAATTGAATGGAGACTAGGTGACGCTGAAAAACTTCCTTTTGAAGCCAATTGCTACGACTGGATCGTCGCAAGACATATGTTATATCACATGAAAGATGTTGAAAAAACCATCCAAGGGTTCCATAAAGTAATACGTCCTGGCGGCTCACTTTTAGCTACAACAAATTCTGACGTTACATTACCTCGTATAGTTGAAATGTGTAACCGCATGTTAGACGCATTTGATTTACCGAAAACAACATCTTCAGTCACGCCATTTTGTTTGGAAAATGGTAAAGAGATATTACAGTCTGTTTTCCCAACTGTTGAAGAAGCAGTTATTCATAATGCTCTCGTTTTTCATCATGCTACTCCAATTGTAAACTATATTTCTAGCATGTTTCCGTCGCTAAATATACCTGATAATACACTTCTTCATGAGGAAATGAAGGAATGGCTAAAAGAAGAAGTAAAAAATGAACTATCTCTTCACAACGGTATATGGCGCGATCCAAAAACGTTAGCCATTTATCGATGTCAAAAAGAAAAAAGCTAGCATTCGCTAGCTTTTACATATTTTTAAGTAAAAGCTCCTCCATCATCACATTCCCCTTACCGCTGTAAAAATTTATATTATGTTCGTTTGTTACCCCAAAATAAGAGGCAATCGCTATTCCAAATAGCACAAATGCATGCCCCTGTGCTGTAATAATATTTGAATGTTGCACAACTTCTTTATACACAAAATTTTCTACTGGAAAACAATCTAATTTTCTATAATCCATAGTTACTGTATACGAGTTTTCTTTGAATAAGCCTGCTTTTGCTAGCACATACGGTCCAGCACAAATAGCAGCTACTAATTTTTCTTGTTCGTGAAATTGACGGATGACTGCAAAGAGTCCTGCCGCATCCTTCATATGTATCGCATCTCCGCCTGGAATAATAATTCCCTCATATTCTTCTACACGCACTTCTCTTAATTCTATATGTGGTTGCACTTGCAAACCCGTTTCACTTATAATCAATTCTTTTGTTAAACCTGCTGTAATGATTTCATATTTGTTTTTCAGCAATGCCGTTGCTACTGTTATTTCAAACTCTGCAAATGTTGGGTATACAAATAAAAGTATTTTTTTCATAGCCCTCTCTCCTTTAACCATTCCATAAAATATACCTCTAATTTTTCTGCTGTTAATCTATTCGTGTCCACATTAGTTACAGGAAATTGTTTATACCAGTCTTTTTCAGTTTCTACTAATTTAAATTGCTCCTCAAATGTACTTCGCTTTCTTGTTCTATCGTTATTTTTTCTATCATATACATTCTTTTTCGTCACATCTAAATAAAAAATATCATCCGAACGGCATTCTCTTAATTTATATAATTCATCTTTCAATTCAGTTTCTATATCCCATTCTTTCCCTATAATCATTGGATAAAAAAGTGTATAAAATTCAATATCTTCAGGTCCACGATCAAAAATAACGACTGAACCCTTCGCATTTTGAAACTCCTTTATTTTAGCTTCTATAAACATTTTTTGATTTACTATAAACCCTTCTTTTGAATTCATATCCAAATTTAATTGTTTTCGCTTTTCTACAATTGGATAAGGATTTTCATATATAACTGAAAGCCCATATCGTTCTAATCTTTTAGCCAATGTTGTTTTTCCACTTGCCATCGGTCCTTGGAGTGAAATTACATATGCCATCCCTCTCATTCCCTTGCACTTTAGTACATTTATAATATACAGAATTTTTAAAACCATCAACAAAATATATATCATCTTGTTTCTTATTCTTATGTAACTTATAATAAAAAATAGAGATTATAACGGACGCATAAATAATGTAAGCTTGGAAATCCAAGCTTACATTATTTTTTGCTTTCCCTTTTCTAATAAAAAGAGTATACTAGTTTAGAACGTATGTTCTTAATGATTACATACAGTAAGGAGATAAGACAATGGTATACGATACAAAAGCAATTTCTTGGAATGAGTCTTTAAAACAACTTCAACGCCGCTATACAAACAAACAAGTTGACCGAAAAGAATTTGAGGATATTGAACTGATGGAATTCTTCCGCGATAACGACTACATTTCTTTACCTACACATATAAGCGGCCTATCAACAGCACGTTTTACTTCTTACTCTATTTTCACAACTGAAGATAAAGATCGTAAAGTTGGCACATTAATCATTGAATATGTAGAAGATGATAATAATAATTTATGTGTGGAACAACTATACTTTGTTTAAATGATAACGCTTGGTCAAAATGACCAAGCGTTCTTGCTTTCTATGAATCTCACTGTTTATAATATGAATAATAGAAAACCGCAATCATTAAGGGGGGATATATTTGCTCGAAGGATGGTTCAGTTGGTTTATTGTGCTATGGACTGTTATTTTATTAGGGCTTATGTCTATCGGTGGATATTTTATGTTCAGAAAATTCCTGAAACGATTACCAAAAGAAGATGGTATGTCCATTTTAGATTGGGAAGAGCACTATATTAATAAAACTAGACATTTGTGGGATGACGAACAAAAACAATTGTTAGAAGAGCTCGTAAGTCCTGTTCCCGAACTATTTCGCGATGTTGCTAAATCAAAAATTGCTGGCAAAATCGGAGAACTTGCATTACAAGAAAAAGCCTCTCAAATTACACAAGATTTAATTATTAAAGGATATATTATCGCTACACCAAAACGCGACCATAAATTTTTAGTGAAAAAACTACAAGAAAAAGAGATTGATTATTCTAACTATCAATCATTACTAACAAAATACCTCTCATAAAAAAGATTGCTAACTTATAGCAATCTTTTTTAACTTACAGTTACTGATTTTACCGCTGTTAATCTAGCTTCTGCTAAGTCTATTTGTAATCCAACCGCACTTGTATAAATCGTATCGCCTGTGCCTGTAATGTTTATTTGCGTAGATGTCGTATTCGGTGCAATAGAACCTGTTGCATTTACATTTGTAATATCAAATTCAGCTCTTGCATTTGCATTTGTAGTTGTTCCTGAAAAATTCCGATCCGCAAAACTACCAATTGTATTTAAATTTCCGTTAATATCATTCACTTGCCCTCTAAAAAAATTCCCTGATGGATTATTCGGTCCCGTTAATGTCACAGAATTCAACTGAAAATTATCACCCGTAAAGTTCGGATCACCATTTACTGCCATTACAAAGGCTCGCGCTGTCACTGTTCCTGTGGCTGGCGTAAAAAATCCTGAAACGGTTTGTGGTGTACCTGATAATAAAAAACCCGGAAATAAGCTTACATTTCTCATTGGATAGGAGGAATCACGATAAACTACAATTAAAGACCATCCAGCACCATAACCAACTGGCTGACGCGTAGGTAATCTCGTTACACTATATCTTCCTGCCGCTCGATTCGGTAAACCTTGTAGTAAAGACGTGACGTCTGCTGCTCGGTTATAAACATTTGCTATAAAAGGGAGATTTGTCCCTTCTGATGACCATGCTGAATTAATTGTCACTTGTGTACTCGTTCCATCAGGCGTAACTAAATTTGGAGGATTCGCATCAACAACAGCGGTTGTAACAGCCGTATCCAATCCACCTGACCAAACAAGTAACGCAAAATCTACAACCGCCGTAGCTGGAACGATAGTAGTCGATGGATTTAATTCAGCCCATGAGCCATCTAATGTCCAATCATTTGTTGTACCTCCAAATGTATTCGGATCTGTCGATGAAGGAACTCCTCCAAAAGTAGAATCTGTATTTAATGTTATAAGTGCATTGTAAGCAAAGTTTGTATTTGCAGTACCGCGCATTCCCATCGTATTACCCGTATGCATCATAAATAAGTTATCATTTTTACCGTAAGCTTGAACGAAAGCCAAAAGAATTCCTCCCTATTAATTTACGAGAATTTTTCTATCAATTTAACTTACAGTTACTGATTTTGTAGCAGTTAGACGTGCCTCTCCTAAATCTATTTGCAAACCTACAGCACCAGCATAAAGATAGTCAAATGTATTTGGGATATTCACTGTCGTAGAAGTTGATCCAGCTGTTAACACCCCATTTGCAGGTACATTTGTCACATCAAATTCTGCACGCCGATTAGTCGCAGAAGTACCAATGGGCATATTTCTATCCCCAAAACTTCCGACTGTATTTAAATTCCCCAAATAATTATTTACTTGTGAAGCAAAAAAGTTGTTTATTAAATTATTAGGTCCTGAAAGTCCCGTACCATTTAAGTTAAATCTATCACCTGTCGCATCTGTATCACCATTTATCGCCATTGTAAATACACGAGCATTAACTGGTGCTACAGCAGGAGTGATAAAATTTGAAATCGTCGCCGTCTCACCCAATGTAGAAATGAGTAACCCAGTATATAAACTAACATTCCTAACAGGATATGAATTATCACGATACACAACAACTAGTGCCCACCCTACTCCCGTTCCTTGCAAAGGTGGATTTGCCGTTGGAACACGTTCTACAAAATAATCACCTACAGCACGATTAGGAAGTCCTTGAAGAATACTCGTCACATTAGCTACACGTGTATAAATCGTACCTTGAAATGTCCCACTCGACCTTGTTTCTCCCCACGCAGGCGTACTTGTAATAGTGTGAGTCACATCATCCGGAGTTCTGAATGTTGGAGTATTCGCATTTACTACCGCTTCTGTAACAGTACCTCCCAATGTTCCTTGCCAAACTAACATCGCAAAATCTACAGTTGCTGTTGCTGGTACGTCTGTTAGTGAAGGATTTAACCTTGCCCAGGAACCATTTAATGTCCAATCATTCGTCGTTCCTGCAAAGGTATTCGCATCTGTGGAAGACGGCACCCCAGCAAAACTCAAATTTGTATTTGTGGAAATTAATGCGTTATATTGATATGCAGTAGCTGTCGTAATACCGCGCATCCCTAACGTATTTCCTGTATGCACCATAAATAGCGAATCTGTTTTTGTATATGTTTGTACAAAGGCCAACAGCCTCACTTCCTTTCTATTAAAAGTAATATTTTCTCGCTATTTCATTTAATGCGAGCAAAACGAAAAAGTTCCATTTATATACGTACGAGCTAATTTAGGCAAAAAAAAAGCCTTTGCCTATTCCTATTCATTTATATTTGAATAGGATGCAATGACGAGCTCATTTTTCATATTTTTTTACAAATAGAACCAGCTTTCAATTTTAAATGGATGCTATTTGTAAATGCCTAACTATTGATCGGATTTAAATTCATCTAGAAAGGACGAATCTAATGGCAATAGCAACAATAGGAAGTCGTTTAACCTATACAATCGTTGTCCAAAATACCGGAACACTACCTGCCCAAAACGTTACATTTACAGACCCTATACCTGCTGGCACCACTTTCGTTCCAAACAGTGTAACTGTTAATGGTACTCCAACAGCCGGCAATCCTTCAACTGGAATTCCTATTAATAATATTCCTGCTGGTGGCTCTGTTACAATTACTTTTCAAGTAGATGTAACAAGTATTCCTACCCCACCTGTCGCCAGTAACGTAGCATCATTTGGTTACGAATTTCAACCTGCACCTAACGCACCCACTATCACACGTACAACAACAAGCAATATAGTTAATACAGATATTTTCACAGCTAATGTCGCATTAACAAAAGCAGTAGATAAAACAATTGCTACTATCGGTGATACGATTACGTATACAATTACGGCCACAAATCAAGCCCCATTAGCTGCTAATAGTGTTATCATTACAGACACGCCTCCTGCCGGCACATCGTTCGTACCGGGTAGCGTTACAGTTAATGGTACTTCTACTACAGATAATCCTGCTACTGGAATAAATGTAGGAACGATTGCTGCAAACGGGAATGCTACAATTACGTTTCAAGTTCAAGTTAATACTCTCCCTACACCAAACCCTATTCCAAATAGTGCAACTTCAAGCTTTCAATATAATCCACCAAACCAACCACCAATTAACAGAAACTCTACAAGTAATATAGTTGAAACACAAATTAATGCTACTATCATTAATCCAACTAAAAGTGCAAACCAACAAATTGTGAATATTGGTGACATCATTACGTATACGATTACTGTTCCAAATAACGGTAATATTTCAGCAACAAATGCTTCCATCACCGACCCTATCCCTACTGGCACTACTTTTATTCCAAACAGTGTTACAGTTAATGGAACGGCACAATCTGGCGTAACTCCAACAAATATTCCGCTAGGTACAATTCCTGCTGGTCAAACTACAACTGTCACATTTCAAGTCCAAGTCACTTCCCTTCCAGCTAACGGAACGATTACTAACGAAGCAAATGTAACATTTACGTCGCAACCGAATCCGGCTGAACCCCCAACAACCACTACGATAACACCACCTCCAACAACTACTTCTGTACGAACTGCAATTGTAAATCCAACAAAAACTGCTAGTCCACAAATTGCTGATATCGGTGATATTATTACGTATACGATTACTGTTCCAAATACAGGAAACATCGCCGCAACGAACGTTATTGTAACTGATCCAATTCCAAGTAGCACTACATTTATTCCGAATAGCGTCACAATTAACGGTACTTCACAACCTGGCGTAACCCCTTCTGGTGGTATACAAATTGGAACAATCGCAGCTGGTAATACTGTCACTATCACTTTCCAAGTTCAAGTTACCTCTCTCCCAGAGAATGGCCTAATCCAAAATATCGGAACCACAACATTTACGTATCAACCGGATCCAACAAAACCAGCTATTACAACAACAAACCCTACACCACCTACTACTACTCCTGTTAACACCGCTATTACAAACCCTGTTAAAACGGCGGATAAAACTACTGTTGATATTGGTGATGTTATTACGTATACGATTACTTTCACTAATGATGGTACGATCCCTGCTACAAATGTAGTTTTTACTGATACCATTCCTACCGGTACAACATTCATTCCGAATAGCGTAGTCTTAAATAATGTACCGGTTCCAAATTCAAATCCCGCACTAGGAATCCCGGTTGGAACAATTAATCCCGGTGAAACCAAAACACTATCTTTCCAAGTTCTTGTTACACAAATTCCAGCTGGCGGTTTTATTACAAACGAAGCTTCAACGACATATACGTACCAGCCAGATCCAACAAGACCGCCGGTTACCACAACCGAACCGACAGCACCTACTACAGTCTCTGTTAATACCGCTACAGTTAACCCTACAAAATCTGCTAATCGTACTTTCGTTGATATTGGTGATGTTATTACGTATACAATTAGTTTACAAAATAACGGCACTGTTCCCTCAACAAATATTGTACTAACAGATCCAATTCCAAACGGTACAACATTTATTCCAAATAGCGTTACGATTGATGGTGTCTCACAACCTAACAGTAATCCTGAAAACGGTATATCAATCGGTACTTTAAATCCAAATCAAGCAAAAACAATTACATTCCAAGTTCAAGTTACAAGTGTCCCACCAAATGGAATTATAGAAAACCAAGGCAGTGTATCATTTAATTATATTGTTAATCCAAATGAGCCTCCTGTTACAACAACTACCCCAACTCCTAAAACAGAAACTCAAGTTGGGACCGTTATTACAGCGCCTACAAAATCTGCCGACAAACAAGTTGCTGATTTAGGGGATACGATTACCTACACAGTCACATTTACAAATAACGGGACCGTTCCGGCTACAAATGTAGTCGTTACAGACCCTACACCTAACGGGACTATTTTCGTTCCAAATAGTGTTACAATCGATGGCATTACAACGCCAGGAGCAGCCCCATCACTTGGCATACCACTTGGTACCATTTCTGTCGGAGAAACGAAAACAATCACGTATCAAGTTGTCGTTACAAACTTACCACCTGATGGAATAATTAGAAACCAAGCATCCTTCACTTACCAATATCAACCGAACCCAAGTGAGCCTCCTGTTACAACAACTACTACCACTCCAAGTGTAAACATTCCAATTAATAATCCTAATCCAACGACTACAAAATCTGCTGATCGACAAGTTGCTGATATAGGGGATACGATTACTTTTACTGTAACATTCCAAAATAGAGGGACCGTCCCCGCTACAAATGTTATTATAAAAGATGCACTTCCATCTGGTGTTTCTTTCGTTCCAGGTAGCGTTGTCGTAAATGGCACATCACAACTTGGAGAAAACCCTGAAATTGGTATACCCGTCGGCACTGTAAATCCCGGTCAAAGTATTACAGTTACGTTCCAAGGTGTAGTAAATAGTATCCCGCCCGGAGGAGTTATTAGAAATCAAGCAAATATTACATTCACATACGAGCCAAATCCAAATGAACCTCCCGTTACGACAACTATTACAACTCCTGAAACAGAAACAGCAGTTAATACCGCTACACTAAATCCACAAAAAACAGCAGATCGCTCCTTTGTTGCATTAAATGATGTCATTACCTATACTCTCTCATTTCAAAACACCGGTACTGTTCCTGCTACGAATATAACAGTAATAGATTCTATCCCTGCCGGTACTGTATTTATTCCAGATAGTGTTACGATTAATGGCATTCCTCAAGCAGGAACAAATCCATCATCAGGAATTTCACTTGGAACTTTAGCGCCATCCGAACGCGCAACGATTACTTTCCAAGTACGAGTAATAAACATCCCTGCTAGCGGCGAAATCCGAAATCAAGGTAGTGCAACATTTAATTATCAACCGGATCCAAATTTACCTCCAGTCACAAAAACAGAAACAACTCCTGAAACAACGACTCCTATCCAAACTGTAGTCATAAGTCCAACAAAAACGGCAAACCTTACGTTTGCAGAAATTGGCGATATTGTAACTTATACTGTCATATTTACAAACCAAGGAACTATACCTGCTACTGGTGTAACCATTACAGATTCTTTGCCACCGGGTACAACTTTTATTACGAATAGTGTTACTGTAAACAATGTCGCTCAACCCGGCGTAAGTCCAGTCACTGGAATTCCTGTTGGAACAGTTAATCCCGGCGAGACAGTTACTGTTACATTTCAGATTCAAATAAACGCTATTCCTCCTAATGGAAAAATAGAAAATACAGCAAGTGTTACCTACACTTCTCAGCCTAATCCAAGCGAACCTCCTATTACAACAACAGAAACGACTCCTACCGTAACTTTACCTGTTCGTACCGCTAACCCGAACCCGCAAAAAACAGTGGATCGTGAGTTTGCAAGCATTGGTGATACGCTCACTTATACAATCACCCTTCAAAATACTGGTAATATACCTGCAACTGGTGTCATTATTACAGATTCTGTCCCTACTGGAACTACATTTATCCTTGGTAGCGTTACGATTAATGGCATTCCACAACCTAATTTGACCCCTGAAACAGGAATCCCAGTTGGCACATTAACCCCTAGACAAATAGTGACTGTTACTTTAGAAGTACAAATAACAGCTTTACCACCAAATGGCATTATCTCAAATGAAGCAAATGTCACTTACACATCTCAACCAGATCCGACACTCCCGCCTATTACAACAACCACACCGACTCCAATCGCAGAAACAATTGTACAAAATGCAGAATTAGAGTCAACAAAAACAGTAGATTTGCCAATCGCTAACATTGGCGATGCACTCACTTATACAATCACCCTTGAAAACACTGGAAATATTCCTATGACAAATGTATCTGTCATTGATCAATCACCAGTAGGCACACAATTTATTGTAGATTCTGTTACAGTAAATGGCCTTTCACAACCAGGTGTTGATCCAAGCATTGGGATACTCATTGGTACAATACAACCAAATCAAATAATAACCATTACGTTCCAAGTAACGATTACGAATATACCCCCTAACGGAGTTGTTACAAATGTTGGTTCAATCAACTTTACCTCTCAGCCTAATCCAAATGAACCTCCTATTACAGAAACAGAAGAAACACCACCAGTTAATACTGAAATCATTAACACCATTATTAATCCAGCAAAAGCAGCTGATCGTAACAATGTTGATATAGGTGATATTATTACGTACACTGTTACATTCCAAAACTTACAAACAGTACAACTGACAGACATCGTTTTTACAGACCCAATCCCAACAGGGGCTACTTTCATTCCAAATAGCGTTACAATTAACGGCACTCCAACTAGTAATGTAGATCCAGCTCTTGGCATACCTCTTGGCACATTAAACCCTAGTGATTCGATCATTGTAACTTTCCAAGTTCGTGTTGTTTCAATACCCCAAAACGGAATTCTTATAAATGAAGCTACTATCACCTACACATTCCAACCTAATCCTGGAGAACCCCCAGTAACAGTAACTACACCGACTCCACCTACTACTACAAATGTCAATACCGCAACAACGAACCCTACAAAATCCGCTGATAAAGTATTTGCTTTATTAGGTGACACAATCACCTATACAATCTCCTTACAAAATACAGGAACTGTCCCTGCAACAAATGTACTTGTAACCGATCCTATTCCAGCTGGTACTACTTTCATTCCGAATAGCGTTACGATAAACGGCATTCCACAACCAGATATCGTTCCTAGTTCCGGAATTCTTATCGGTACATTAGAACCTAACACTTCAGCCGTCGTAACTTTCCAAGTTCAAGTAACTTCGATACCACCGACAGGTTTTATTGAAAATGAAGGGATCGTTTCATTCCAATATCAGCCAGACCCTACTAGACCGCCTGTATCTGTTACTACACCTACACCTACTACAAAGACGCAAGTAAGTGAAGTTACTATTAATCCTAACAAACAAGCTAACCCTCAAGTTATTAATCTCGGTGATACTGTCACATATACAATTACGTTCCAAAATGTCGGGAATATTAATGCGACAGATGTTATTATTACAGACCCTACTCCATCTGGTACTACTTTCATTCCGAACAGCGTTACGATTAATGGCGTCACGCAACCTGGAACAAATCCAAATAATGGTGTAAACGTTGGGACTGTAACTCCAGGACAAATTGTTACATTAACTTATCAAGTTACTGTAACTGAACTCCCACCAGACGGTATTATTAAAAACACTGCAACTGTCACTTACACATTCCAGCCAAACCCTAGCGAACCCCCTATTACTATTACAGATCCTACTCCAACTGTTGAAGTAGCCGTTATTACACCTACACCTAACCCAAATAAACTAGCAGACAAACAAATTGTAGATATAAATGAAATCATAACGTATACTGTAACCTTCCAAAATCGCGGATCAGTCCCTGCAACTTCCGTTATCATTACTGATCCGTTAGCAAATGGGTTAACGTTTCTTCCAGGTACTGTTGTAATAAATGGCATTCCAGATCTTGGAGCAAATCCTGTTGTAGGTATACCTGTTGGAACAGTCAATCCAAACGATACAATTACTGTTCAATTCCAAGCAAGAGTCACAAGTGTACCACCTGGTGGTATTATTCGAAATCAAGCAACTGTTACTTTCACATATGAACCAGGTCCTGGTGAACCTCCTATTACAATTACAGACCCTACTCCAATTAACACAACGAATGTAAATACAGCTATATTAAATCCGAAAAAAACAGCCACGCCGGAAACAGTTACTTTAGGTGATATCATTACGTATACGATTTCTCTCCAAAATACAGGTACCATTCCTGCTAATCATATACTTGTAACTGATACAATTCCTATCGGTACTTCGTTCATCCAAAATAGTGTAACAATTAACAACGTGCCGCAACCAACTGCAAATCCATCAGCAGGCATCCCAATTTCAACACTTGCTCCTTCTGAATCCGCAACGATTTCTTTCCGTGTCCTAGTTACTTCAATTCCACCAAGCGGAGAAATTCAAAACCAAGGTAACGTTTCCTTCCAGTACCAACCCGATCCTACTAAACCACCTGTATCCGTTACTACGCCTACACCTACTACAATTACTCCTGTAAACGTTGGGACTATTAATCCGATAAAAACCGCTGATAAATCCATCGTTTCAGTAGGTGATACGATTACATTTACTATCACATTCCAAAATGAAGGTACGATTCCTGTCACTGACATTTCTGTTACAGACTCACTTCCTGTCGGCACATCATTCGTTCCAAATAGTGTCACAATTAATAACATTCCCGTTCCAAACGCAAATCCATCCACAGGCATTCCAGTCGGAACTCTTAATCCAACAGAATCCGTAACTATTTCATTCCAAGTACAGGTTATTACACTTCCAGCTAATAGAATGATTACAAATATCGCATCCATTACGTATACTTCTCAACCCGACCCGACTAGACCACCTATCACAACAACGACTACAACACCACCAATTACGATAGAAGTAAACCCTAATGAGCCAAACACATTTACTAAGACCGCAAATGTAAATAGCGCCCATCTCGGTGATTTCATCACATATACACTTACCTTTACTAACAATGGCACCATCCCAGTAAATAACGTACTCATTACCGACCCACTTCCTCCTGAAGTTACTTTCTATCTAAATTCAGTAACAGTAAATGGAGTAGCACGTCCCGGAACTAACCCGACTATCGGTATTCTTATCAATACTGTTAATCCAAGTGAATCCGTTGTTGTTCGTTTTATCGTTCAAGTAACAGCAGAGCCACGAAATGGTCTCATTCGAAATACCGCCCGCATTCGCTATACACTCAGACCAGATCCTACTAAACCACCGATTTCCGTTGATGAAACTTCAGAGCCAAACATTATTCCGTTTATCGGTCCGTTCGTCTCGCCAAATTTAAATTGTTTCTTTAATGGGGAACGTTTTATCCGGCGCGGTTGGAATAGAAGATGTTAGCAATATAAAATAAAAAGACAGCGCCTTTGACGCTGTCTTTTTATTTTATACATATACAGTTTTTAAGTTAATTTCATATCTTTTTCATTATAAAACCCATCTTCTTTTTCCATTTCCTTCTGTAATTTCGTAAAGGAACGGTACATCGCAATTCTCCATGACACAATCATCGCAAATGCCAGTAAGAAGAACATACCACTAAGTTGTCCTAAATCAAGAGATTGGCTTAAGTATGTTTTAAATACAATCCGCACGACAAGTAATCCAATTAATATAAAAACAAATGCTTTGGAACGCTTCAAATAAATCTCTTGTCCTCTAATTTCAAATTTAGATGTTTTAATAAGAAAAATAGAGAAAAACAAACCGACGCCAATTGCTTCTAACATTTCTGCTAGAGTTAATCGAAATTCAGGAAAAACATACATCAACGCTCCCGTACTCATAAAAAATGGTGGAAGTATAATTTTTTTCAATGTTGCAGGTTTCTTAGCTGCTTTTAAACGAATAAACATCGCACCAACAGCCATACAAACAGCAACGATACTGGATAAAACAACTATGTTCATATTTTCTCATCCTTTTTTGTGGCTATATGCAAAATATACTTTCATTATATGCTTTTCCGTTAGTATTTCCAACATTTTCACAGAATAATACTAAAAACCCGTAAAACCACCAAATAAACTTGAGAAATATACGATAATTTTTGTCATCCAGTTAAAGTATAAGAAGATACCCATGATAATCATAATGTATCCCCCGATTTTCATGAACTTCATACTGTTTCTTTTAATCCAAGACATTTTCGTAATAAAGAATGATAGTACGAAGAACGGGATAGCAAATCCAAGTATGTATGCGATCATATAAATCATTGCTGATTCTGGATTTGTTGCCGCTAATCCAATAACCGATACTAAAATAGGTCCTGTACAAGGTGTCCATCCTGCCGCAAATGCCAATCCAATTAGAACAGATCCAAAATAACCACTCGGACGATTTTTAAACGTGAATTTACGATCTTGCATTAAAAACTTCGGCTTAAATACACCGACAATAATTAAACCGAATACGATGATAAATATACCACCTAACTGTCTAATTAAATCTTTATAATTTGTAAAGATACCTCCAATAAAGCTTGTACCAAATCCAATTGCAATAAATATAATTGAAAATCCAAGTAAGAAAAACGCTGTATGTATCATACTTCTTTTCCGAAGCATTGCATTTTCTTCTTTCAACTCAGAAACCGACATACCTGTTATGTACGATAAAAATGCCGGATAAAGCGGTAAGCAACATGGGGAAATAAATGATAAAAACCCAGCACCAAACGCTAAAAAAATACTAATATCTTGCATTATTCCACTCCTCTCCTTACATATTGTAGCAAAAACATATAAAAATACTATGAACAATTCGTGAAATCACTTTTCCAACGTGATAATAAGAAAAACTACCCTTTCACACTTTTTCTAAAAAACGTTTTCATTTCCTTCTATTTATATAGAAAAATCTCAATTACACTACAAAACCTCTCTAATGTTATTAACATAACAAAGGTAATATAGTTTCTCAAATGATTAGCATGTTATTCGTATGTTTATATACATATTGATTAAAAAATATTTTTTTCAAATGCTGTCTTTATACAATACAAACTTGATTTTACAATACTTCTATTATTACTAATTTCAAGATTATGCATAAATATCATACTTTTATTATTATTCTATAAAATGTCACACTTTTCTTTTATTTGACCCTCCATTTTTAATTTTGTATACTTCCCTCTAGTTATATATGTCCGTTACGGAACAATTTCATATAGATGGGAGGAATATTTCATGCTTCGTTATTCTCTTTTAGTTTTATTAGGAGCGTGTAGTTATGGGATTTTAGCTATTTTCGTTAAACTTGCATATGCAGAAGGATTTTCACTTGGAGAGGTAATTGGCAGCCAATATTTGTTCGGTTGGATTATTTTGCTTGCTATTACACTTCTATTTTCTAGACATCGTGTTCCATTAAAACAAGCTTTAATTTTATTCGTTGCAGGTACATCTGCAAGTTTCACTGGAATTTTTTATTATGCTTCATTAAAAACTGTACCAGCATCTATCGCCATTATACTTTTATTCCAATTCGTTTGGGTCGGAATTATTATTGAAGCAGTCGCAACAAAAACTTTTCCTTCAAGAGAAAAAGTTATTTCTGTTATCCTCTTACTTGCAGGTACATTTTTATCAAGTGGTTTACTAGAAAAATCAGCAGGTGATTTCGATACGACTGGAATTATATTAGGCCTATTATCTGCTGTTACATTTGCAACATACATTTTCGTGAGCGGAAAAGTTGCTGTTGAAGTACCTTCATTACCACGCGGTGTTCTTTTAATGGCTGGTGCTTTAACTTTAGTAATGATCGTATTCCCTCCAACATTTATTTTTAACGGTGCCATTTCTGAAGGACTTTGGAAATACGGTTTAGGTTTAGGAACATTCAGTATCGTCATTCCTTCTATCGCCTTTACAATTGGTATTCCAAAGATTGGTTCTGGCTTAGCGACTATTCTTGGCGCTGCGGAACTACCAGTTACAACAATTATGTCTGTATTCGTTTTAAAAGAAGCTGTACTATCTTCACAATGGTTCGGTGTATCACTTATTTTAATCGGCATTGCAATCCCGCAAATTGCCTATGCAATGCGTGGACGTTATCGTAAACATCATACACATAAAAAAGTTGCTGCATAAAGTGAAGACTTATACAAGATAAACGAGAGAGGATTTTCATTTGAGAATCCTCTCTTTTATTATTGTATACTTATAGTAAATACTTTATTTAAGAAAGAGGGCATTATAAGTGGCATCAAATCTAGAACAGTTAACTGATCAACTTATTTCTATTCGTAGAAATTTACATGAGAATCCAGAATTATCCTACGAAGAATTCGAAACGACGAAAGCTATAAAGAATTGGTTAGAAGAAAAAAACATTACAATTATCAATTCTAGTTTAGAAACGGGCGTTATTGCTGAAATTTCGGGGAATAGTAACGGACCGCTTATAGCAATCCGTGCTGATATTGATGCCCTTCCTATTCAGGAAGAAACAAATTTATCCTACGCTTCAAAAATCCATGGAAAAATGCACGCTTGTGGGCATGATTTTCATACAGCTGCTATTATAGGTGCCGCTTATTTATTAAAAGAAAGAGAACCTTCCCTAAATGGAACTGTTCGCTTTATATTCCAGCCGGCTGAAGAGAGTAGTAATGGCGCTTGCAAAGTTATTGAAGCTGGGCATTTACATGGCGTACAAGCTATTTTCGGTATGCATAACAAACCCGATTTACCAGTAGGTACAATCGGTATTAAAGATGGTCCACTTATGGCCGGAGTTGATCGATTTGAAATTGAAATTCACGGAGTTGGTACACATGCAGCTGTACCAGATGCTGGGGTCGATCCAATTGTCGCATCCTCTCAAATTGTGATGGCACTACAAACTATTGTAAGCCGAAATATAAGTTCATCTCATAATGCAGTTGTTAGCGTCACAAACATCCATTCAGGAAATACGTGGAACGTTATTCCTGAAAAAGCAATATTAGAAGGTACTGTTCGTACTTTCCAAGCTGAAACACGCGAAAAAATTCCAGCCTTAATGGAACGTATCATTAAGGGCGTTTCTGATGCACTAGGTGTAAAAACAGAATTCCATTTTCATTCAGGTCCTCCTGCCGTTCATAATGATGAAATTCTTACTCATTTATGTACACAAACTGCACAGGAAATGTCACTAGACGTGATTACCCCTACTCCTTCCATGGCTGGCGAAGATTTCTCTTTTTATCAACAACACATACCAGGATCATTCATTTTTATGGGAACGAGTGGTACACATGAATGGCATCATCCAAGCTTTACAGTAGATGAGCGAGCGTTACCTATAAGTGCAGAATACTTCGCTTTATTAGCTGAAAAAGCACTTAAACACTTTTCCTAAAAAAAGGAGCCGTTAAGAAATGCTTAACGGCTCCTTTTTTAAGTTAAATCACGTTTTAAAAATACTGTATAGGAAATGATTAAAAATACAAATAAATACAGTAATAACATACATGATGCAAACGGGAACGTTACTCCATCAATAAAACTTCCATTCTTTGAAATACTGTATAAATCTGTGTTTGCTGGCAATAAATATTTCGCCCAATCATATCTAGTTGCTGCTAGTAATGCAATATTCCCTGATAAAGCAAGAAACAGTGAAATACCAATCGCACCTCCACTAGATCTTGTTAGCACAGAAATCATAAATGCAAACGCTGCATACACAATCGTTGGCAACCACGATAAAATATAATACTTACTAGCCTCTACAAAAATATTTTGTTTTATAATATTTCCATCTTGGAAAATAAATTCGCTCCATGCAGGCTGCTGGAATTTATAAATAACAAGCCCACATAAAATGGAAAAAATCATATTAAATATAAACAATAACGCTGCAAATATGACAATTGCTAAAAACTTAGCTGTCAAAATTTTAAAGCGACTCGCTGGTCGTATTGTTAAAAATTTATATGTTCCCCAGCTATATTCATTCGCAAAAATTGTACTTGCATACACGAGGATAAACGGAAGTAATATTGGAAATACGATAAAGCCTGTATCTCTCATGAAAGAAAGTGGAGAACTACTTGCCGGTGCTGTATCCCTATCTAAATGCTTCATCTTAAGTTGATATTCCTTTACAAGCTCATCCCCAGATCGTTCCGCTAAAATTGCTTCTTTTTCCATACCTAGCTTTTTCTCAATTTCTACAGTTCGTTCTGTATAATCAGCTTTCCATCCTTTTGTTTCCGGCTCCAAATACTTTACAGTAACCCATCCTAATCCGATTATTAATACTGCAATAACTGCAAATGGAATAATCGTTCGCTTTCGCTTAAATATTTTATACAATTCGTTATACACTAAATTAAACAATATCTTTTCCCCCTGTTAATTCTAAAAATTGCTCTTCTAACGTTTTTCTTTCTTCATATACACGATACACTTGAATGTTTTTCTCAAGCAATGTACGAATAACATTTGGGATTTCTTCATCTTTTACATGAATAAGTAAATCATTACCTTTTATTAAAACATCTTGGTCTAACATTTCTGCCGCTTTATTCGCATCATCTACGCGTATACGGATTGTCTCCATCTCTTCACTTTGATTATGCTGAATATTTTGCGTCGCGACATATTCTCCGTGCTGAATAATGATAACTCTATCACACATTAATTCAACTTCTGAAAGTAAGTGACTAGATACAAGAACAGCTTTTCCTTGTTCATGTGCAATTTTCTTTATGTACATTCTCATTTCATGTATTCCACTAGGATCTAATCCATTCGTTGGTTCGTCTAATATTAATACATCCGGATCATGAATAAGCGCTTGAGCAATTCCTAAACGTTGTCTCATGCCGAGTGAATATGCTTTTACTTTGCGGTCAATTACTTGTCCCATTCCTAACAATTTCACTACTTCATCGATACGTTCTTCTGTCACGTTCCCATTCATGCGTCCGAAATATGTTAAATTTTCATAGCCACTCAAGAAAGGATAAAATTCCGGTGCCTCAATTACTGCTCCAATTTTCGAAGCAGTACTTTCAAATTGTTGTTTTACAGATTGACCATCAATCCAAACTTCGCCCTCTGTCATACGAATCATGCCGACCATCATTCTCATTAAAGTCGTTTTTCCAGCGCCATTTGGTCCGAGCAAACCAACTACTTCACCCTTTTTAACTTCAAAACTAATATTTTCTACAAGTGTCTTTGAACCGATTCGCTTCGTTAACCGCTCGACCTTTACAATTGATTGTTCATTTGTCATTCTATACAACCTTTCCTTCCCATTCTTTGTCAGGTCTTTACACTGTAACATGATTATTTTTCTGTGTAAAATGAACACTCCCTCACTTAGCAAAGCTTGAAGTGGGGGTTTCTAACGTTTCGACCTAACGGACGATTAACGTCAGGGAAGTTAACACATTAGCGAGCTGTTTCACGCTTAACCCCTCTATCCCATTTGTCCATGCATTTGGGATTACTTTTCGTAAAATATTTCTTTCGATTCACCTCACCACCTTCACTTACGTTTAGAGGTGGGAGTCCTCTCGAAAGGCATGATAGAAAAAGGCATGATTCCTCATGCCTTTTCCTTGAAATGAAACGAATTTTTATCTTGTAAACTTTGAACAAATCGAAAACATTGCACCATCGATAATAGAAGGATAACGATCATAATTATACTAACGACTACGATTGCATATATTGTAATCGGTGCACTATTTATCCCTTGTATTCCTGCTATTCTTATAAAGATAATCGTAAATAATTTTAAAAATAACATCCCATTAACTAATCCAAAAACAAACGCTGCTCCATAAATAAATAATTGCTCCTGACATAATAAACATAGTACATCATTTCTCTTCATATTCTCTGCTACATGAGATTTCATTTCTTCTTTCCTCACTTGCAGAAGAGAAAATGTAATTTTATATGTAGTAAAAATACATATAAAAATAAGTAAAATAAACAGCGTGTAAAAACATATTTGAAATAAAAGTATAGTCCCTAACTCCCCAATAGCTCCTTTATTACACTGGAGCGATACCATAAAAAACAAAATCATAGTACTTATAGCAACCCACATGAATTGCTTCATCCTTTTGGCAGCAAATGTTCTTATATTTTTTCTCGCTAACCGACATAAAGACATAAAATTCTTCCCCTACCTTATTACATACGCATTCTATACTACTAGTGTATAAAAATATGACATTTTAAACATCGCACTACAATCGGAATTTCCTCTAAGTCTTTAGTCCTAGAAAACAAAAATGAACATGTTTATATCTTTAGTATAGAACTAAAAAAAGAACACTAAAGCGGAAAGGCAATAGTATTGCCTTTCCGCTTTAGTGTTTAATGAGGTGTACTTTTTAATAACTTAATTAATCTCATCCTCAACTTCTATTCTTTTCTTCTCTCTTGCAATTTTTAAAAACTCTAGTAGCTCTGGATTGCTATTCATTTTTTTGTAAGCTACTGACATTTCTGCAACAAAATTAGAATCATATAGCTCTTTATATACAACTTCTGTTTTATATAATTTATTTGCCGATACGGGTATGACTGTAATTCCAATCCCCGCTGCTACAAGTCCCATAACTGTTTGATATTCCGTCGCTTCTTGTACGATACGCGGACTAAACCCGACGTCGCGGCAAAGTGATAAAATTGTATCGTATAACGCTGGCCATACTGGTCTCGTAATAAATACAAACGGTTCATCCCGTAAATCTTCTATATGTATTTCATCTTTCTCTGCAAGTGGATGAGCCTTCGGTAAACATAAAGTACAAGATAGTTTTTGTATTGGCTCTAACTCTAATAATTGTGTTGGGATTGGTGGACGTAAAAATCCAATATCAATACGATTATCATGAAGCGCATGGACTTGATCTGGAGTAGATAATTCATGTAATGCAACAGACACCCTCGGAAATTTCTTTCTATACTCCCTTACGATAGATGGTAAAATATCATATATCGCCGCACCTACAAAACCAATTGAAAGTGAGCCCACTTCTCCCCTTTGGGCACTTTGTGCAATTTCTACCGCTTTTTCAATTTGTTCGAACGCTTTTTTTACTTCTTTCAAAAACATTTCTCCAGCTTCTGTTAATTCAACCTTTCTCTTCGTTCTTGAAAATAACATAACTCCCATTTCTTTTTCTAATTGCTGAATTTGTTGACTAAGCGGTGGTTGTGTCATTTGTAAACGAGCAGCCGCCCGTCCAAAGTGTAACTCCTCTGCCACTACAACAAAATATTGCAAATGCCGTAATTCCATTTTGGACACCCTTTTCCATTTCAATTAATACGTCTAATATATTAATAACATATAATTTATATATTAGACAAATTTTTTGAATGAACGTATAGTAGAAATTGTTAATTCTTTTTTACAATTTTTATGTAAAAAAAGAAAGAGGTGGTTACTGTATGAAATGGTGGAAATTAAGCGGACAAATTTTACTATTATTTTGTTTCGCTTGGACAGGTGAATGGATTGCAAAACAGGCACACCTCCCAGTTCCAGGAAGTATTATCGGTATTTTTTTATTGTTAATTTCATTAAAATTTAACCTAGTGAAAAAAGAGTGGATACAGGACGGTGCAGACTTTTTATTAAAAGAACTTATTTTATTTTTCATTCCTTCTGCAGTCGCTGTCATACGCTACAAAGATACACTATCACAATATGGAATCGATCTCATCTTAATTATTATGATTAGTACACTTTGTGTCACTCTCGTTACAGGACTCTTAACAGAATTGCTACTAAAGCGGAAAGGATCCGTGCAATGATCGGTTTTCTTTGTTTACTATTAACACTATTCACATATTGGATATCGAAGAAAATGTATCAACGCTGGAATTGGAGCTTACTCTCTCCTCTTCTCGTCTGTCCTATTATTTTAATCGCTTTATTACTCGGACTAGACACATCTTATGAAACGTATGAAACTGGAGGCCAATGGTTAACAGAATTATTAAAACCTGCAACAGTTGCTTTTGCATGGCCAATCTATAAATACTTTGATTTACTCAAGAAACATGGAATGGCTATTTTACTTAATGTCATTGTCGGTTCGTTTCTATCAGTTATCACTTCAGCACTACTAGCAAATTATTTTCAAATTGATTCATCGTTAGAACATAGTTTAGCACCTCATATTGTAACGACGCCAATTGCAATGGCCATTTCAGAAATGATTGGTGGTATGTCACAATTAACAGCAGTATTTGTTGTTTTAACTGCGTTAACAGGAGCATTGCTCGGACCTTCTCTCATTCGTATATGCCGTATTAAAACAGCAATTGCAAAAGGTATTATGTTAGGAACAAGCGCAAATGGAACCGGCACATCAAAAGCATTCGAAATCGGTCCTGTAGAGGGAACGATCGCAAGTTTATCTATGCTTTTAACTGCAGGAGCTAGTTTAGTTATCGTTCCGCTTTTCTTATCGTGGATACATTGAAAAAGCAAGTGTTTACACACTCGCTTTTTCAATGTATTTGTTTAAAATCTCATAATCCTCCGGGAAAGATAGCGTTAATTCCTTCATTTCATCTATCCCCTTCCAAGCAATTTCATGTATTAACTCATCAGGATCTTGGATTTTCATACTACCGCCTATTCTTTTTACGACATAATAATGAACGTATACAGGAACCCCATATGTAATCGCTTCTTTTTCGTATATTTTACTTACAACTTCCACATTGTAGCCTGTTTCTTCCCAAACCTCTCAGATACAACATTCCTCTAATGTTTCTCCTTTTTCAAGTCCTCCACTTGGGACGGACCACCTTTTTTCTTCATCCTTTTGTCCTTGTAATACCATTAAAACTTCATTTCTTTCATTTACACATACTGCTGCACAGCCTATCCATCTTTCCATATACATCCCTCCCCTACTACTATTCGGTTCTTTTTTCCTTTTCTCCTTGAAAAAAGAGGGAAAAAGGAAAACGATGACGAAAATTTACATCAACTTCATAGGCAATTCCTTCTTAGAAATTAAAAACGGAAGGATGAAAGCATGATTTCTAAATATGTTGTGGAATGTGTCTTTTGCGAAGAAAATCGAAAACCTCGCCAGGCTATCGTCACAGTTCCAGCTACTACTCAGCTACTAGCTATTGAAAAAGTGCGTGCAGAATGTAAACGTCGTTTCGGAAAAGCTTTATTATTACAAACTGAAATTAAAGAAGAAATAGTTTTTGAACAAAAAGAAAGCTGACCATAAATTGGTCAGCTTTCATATCCGATCATATTTTCACATGAAGATTAGGGGCATCCTCTTTAAGGATCGGGATTTTCCCATTATGTACGTTCCATAATGGTCATCGAACAATATATTTCTATACAATTAAATATTGAATAGAATAGGGCAAAACTTGTTCGCATTTTTAGAAAAGGGATAGGGATATAATTCAAGTAGTACTTCGAATACTCGAACTTTACACTCATTATATTAAAGCAAATCCTTTTATATGGGAAATATGAATTACTTACATAATTCATTCGTAAAACATATTAGTTTGCTATATTATTTTTATTCCATGAATAACATACATCCAGCTAGAACTGGTGTCATAATCATTGAAAACTTCAAAAGCATACTTGGTGCATAATTTGTAAACTTCGCCCCAATATACGCTCCTAACATCGTCCCAATTAATACTTGCAATAATAATATATGATCTAGGTAGCCTTCTGAACTATATCCTAGCCCACCTCCAATCGCAATTGGCAATATAACCAGCATTGTTGTTCCTACAGATTGCTGGATCGTTAATCCTAATAGAACCATTAATCCAAGTTGAATAAATGGTGCAGAACCAATCCCGAATGAACCAGCCATCATTCCAGTGACTAATCCAAGACATATACATTTCATTATGTTCTCTTTCGAAAAATCTTTAATCTCTGCTAAAAGTAACTCTTCCCTATTTTGAAACTTAATTAATTTAATAAACATAAAAATTGCAGATAAAAATAACATCCCAGCTGTAAACCAATGAAGAAGATGTCCTGGTATAAGTGAACCAATTTTTGAACCGATATAAGAACCAAGCGCTCCACATCCCCCAACAATCCCGCCTATAGTAAGTACTACATTTCCTTCACGATAATGACTTATAACCCCAGATAATGTCGTAAATGCCATAGCAGTTAAAGACGTTGCAAGTGCAACGTGAATAGGAATATGGAATACTAAAGTGAGTATCGCGATAATAAACCCGGCTCCCCCAGCTCCAACAAACCCTAATAAAATTCCCATTACTAACATCGTTATAATAATTGCCACATACTCTCCCTCCAGTAAGGCAATTATCCACCATATTCTTTCTTCTACACAAATAAAAAGCATCCATCTAGGATACTTTTTATTTCAATACTATGTACTTAATCTTGATTAATCAAAATAACCGCGGGGCCAGCGACTACTACTCCAGCTACTTCGATTTTTTCAAATTCCTTTACTGTAATAGATATAACGCCTTCTCTTTCCATCAATTCTTTACTCAGGACATCAGTCGGTATAGCTTTCACCGTCTTACCTCCTTTTCATTTATACAATATGCCAAAAACAACTTAACGCATCTATATATATGCATCACCTCCGCTTTCATTCCTTATTCCCTTCAAAACCCTTA
Organism: Bacillus cereus group sp. BfR-BA-01381; assembly: GCF_022663555.1. NCBI lineage: Bacteria > Bacillati > Bacillota > Bacilli > Caryophanales > Bacillaceae > Bacillus > Bacillus cereus group sp. BfR-BA-01381. The sequence goes on along the minus strand of NZ_JAKUFR010000014.1, from coordinate 3,777 downwards.
TCTCCCTTCCGTAACGTATTGAAAAATAAAAAAGCACTCGCAATCGCGAATGCTTTTTTATTATTTACTTTCTATTACTTTTAACATTCTATTAATAAATGCTGCCGATTCTCCACGCGTTGCAGAACCTTTCGGCATAAATTCATTATTTTCATTTCCTTTTACAATACCTAATCCATAAACACGTTGTACAGCTTGTTTATCATATGCTAAATCTTGATCTGAGAATGGTAACGAGACTAAGTTACCTTTAATTTTTTTATATTGTAGTGCACGGTCAATCATAATAACAGCTTCATCTCGTTTAATCGTATCGTTTGGAGCAAATATACCATTTCCTCTACCACTTATTATCCCAGCACTTGCTGCACGATTAATACCATCTATTAGCGATGGATGTGCTGTATTTAAGTCATTAAAATTCGATGATCCTTCAGGTAGCTGCAATGATCTTGATATTAAATTTGCAAATTCACCACGTGTCACAAGGCGCTCTGGCCAATAAGAACCTTTTCCATCTCCAACCATAATACCGCGCTTATCTAATTCACGAATGTCTGCTTCATACCAACCACCCGTTATATCATCTTTATGGTTCGCATCATAATAAACTTTTGTTCCTTGTAAGAATGGTTCCCAACCATTGTTTTTAATCATAATGGCTGGACAATTTTTACCGCTCCAAAATTGATGCTTCTTCACATTTTCTAAAGGGATATTTAATTCCCCCATTAAATAAGCTGCTAGTTTACGAGCATTTTCAACAGCTTTATTATAATCACCATCTTCGTTTACAGCAATTTCAATCGCAATTGACTCTCGATTCCCAGTTCCTTCTGCTCCATCTCCTGCATGCCAAGCATTTTCGTTTAATGGCAGGTGTTGATAAATCTCTTTATCGTCTACTGTAAAGTGCCAAGAGGCTGAACGATCTTCCGTTCCCGTTGCTTGGTTATATAAATATATCGCATGGTTTCTAGCATTTGCCCCAACACTATAATTATCGGTCTCATGAATCGTAATATACTTCGGGTTCATCGCATAACCTGGACGAATATTTTCATTTCCTTTTGGTACAATCATTTCTTTTAAAGGTACACCATAAATATCCGTTGTTTTCTCTTCTATTGGCGCTGCATACATAGCTGCTGCACGTTTTGTACGTATTGGTGCTGCATCTTGTAAAAGTGAAGCTTTTGTTCCTTCAAATTTTGCTGAAGGTGAATGAATCCATTTTATCTCATTATTTATTTTTACTTGGAACCATTCTCCCGTCTGTCCAATTGCTTGAATAGTTTGCGGCTCCAGTACATTTTCTTCTTTGTATGAAGTAAATGGTTCAGAGTAAGTAGAGCTTTCTTCATTAATAACTAACTTTTCACTTAATAACGGGTGAATTTCTTTAACCTCTACATTTCCATCACTATTTTGTATCCATCCCGTTCCCGATGAAGTTTGAACATAGTAAGCGTTTCCTTTTCTCTTCTCAGCTTTTACGACTTGATTCGAAATACGAATCCCTGTCGCTTTTTGAAAATTACTAGAATCGTATAAAGGTACTTCTTTCACTATATGTACAAGAAACTCACCTTGCACTTCACTTTTTACTCCTTTATCTTCCCCTCGACCATCTTCATCTTTCATATGGTTTTCAATACTTTTTAAAGCTTGTTCATCAGATGAAACTGTAACAGTTTTTCCAAGCTCATTAGCATAGGAATAATTTGGAATCGTTACCATACTAAATACAATTGATGCAGCTAAAACATTATAAAATCCTTTTTTCATCATAAATACTTAACACGCATATCATTAAATTCGTGTTAAAATTCCCCTCCTCAACCAAAATATAGATTATCTACTAAACTATTAAGCAACATAACCATATACAATATAACAGACTCCTTTCAATTCGTATAGATAGGAATGACTACTATTTGCCTACATTTACTATATTGGAATATAAAAAGAAGCTATAATATATAGCTTCTCTCTACGTTTCTTCAATCGTTATGCACCTTATATTCCACAACTTTACCATCTCTATCAAATTGTAAAACAAGATGTTCACTATCTATGGGAATAAAGCCACGTTCAGTTCCAAGATAGTACGAAGTGATAACCCCGTTTTCTCCATTTCTCGTTTCAGTAGGCGTTCCTAATAATTGTGTAATTTCTTCATTTGATTTTCCTGTTAATTTATATTTTTGCAATAGATCATCTACCATATGTACCCGTTTATCTTCAGCATGTAACCACCGATCTTGGTTAAACTTGGAAGTGTACGTATTCATACTTAATTGTGCCGTACATACTACTAATGGAATAAGTGCTACTATTAACACTCCCGACATTTGCTTCTTTTCTTCATTACGATTTTTAGCAACATATAAGATCGACTTTTGAATCATAACTAATAAAACAAATGGCATGACTATTATAAAAATGCTCGTTACACTTAATGACGTATGAGCCATACCAATAATAAACATAAAAGCAAGATACATGAGTATATACAAACAAATATAAACATACAAAATACCCCTTAATATAGCACTCAGAAAGCCCACCTCTTTTTAATTCATTATATAATTCATTCGATTAATGGTTTCTCGAAGTTTTTCTAACTCTTGACCTGTATATATTACTTTCCCCGTTAAGAATTCATTTCTGAAGAACGATACAATTTGCTCTCTATCTTTTAATCTCGGCGTTTTTTCTTTAGAAAGATCTAGCACTTCTTTCCCATTCTCATTATAAAAATATACAATCGGTTTTATGTTTTCCTTTACAATATCAACTTGCATTTCTTTCAAACAATTGTATAGAATATGAGATAGTTTCTTCGCTCTATATACTGGGTTCCCTTCATTTTTCACTTGTATCGTTAATGAATCTTCACCTGTAATATATTCAAACGTCTCTTCTTTCTCTATCTCTTTTTGATACTTGCCAATTTCATCAATCATAAATGAATATGTACTAGCATTTTCTTTCGTTAAGCCATGAATTAATTTCCCTGTCCATTCTTTCGTCTCAAGTACATACATACCCGTTTTACTTAAAACAAGATGATGAATTCGAAAATCATTTCCACCTTGTTGATTTTTAATAAAAACATTCGGCATAATATGAAATTCATGATCTTGTATTATGCCTTGCTCTACGAAACCACGCTTCATATATTGTAATGTTTCGTGTGTACTCATTTCAGCTCCATTTTTCGTATACTCTCTCAAATCTGCAATTAACTTTTGAAACATATGTATTTCATTACTATGTTTTTCTTGCATTTCACTGCGTTCTTTACTATGTTGCACAGCTAATTGATTTTTCATCATACGCATATTTTCAAGTTCTCTAGCTGCACTTATTTGTAAATCATTGTATTTTTTCTGTTCCATATTTTTTAATGTATTTTGCTGCTCTTTATGTTCTGTAACCGCAGCTGCAATTTCATTTTCATACGTTTCAATTGCTTGTTTCTTTTCAAATTCTACTTGCTGACTCTCTGATTCTAGCTGTTTATTTTTATAAAACAGCACAAATGCTACAGCTAATAATATTAAAATCGCACCTATTAGCACATAATTCATATTTTTACTCCTTTATTTCATTTTCGATTATTTTTTATAAATATATCTATTATAGTATACTATGGTTTCGATATAGACTTTGTAAAAGTTGTATATTTTTAATAAAAGGTACCTCTGAAGAGATACCTTTTATTTCCACTCTATTGTACACCATACTGAATATAACTTGAATCGTAGTATA
>NZ_JAKUFR010000013.1:0-83889 GCF_022663555.1 Bacillus cereus group sp. BfR-BA-01381 | reverse complement strand
GCTTTTCACGTTCGTTCAACAGTTCAATCACACGATCTGTGAAATGCTCCCATCCTTTTCCCTTATGAGAATTTGCTTCGCCTTGACGAACTGTTAATACGGTATTTAGTAGTAATACTCCTTGTTCCGCCCATTTTACTAAATAACCGTTATTCGGGATTTCATAACCATATTCATCTCGAAGTTCTTTATACATATTTAACAATGATGGTGGTGTTTTAACACCAGGTTGTACAGAAAAGCTTAAACCATGCGCTTGATTCGGTCCATGATATGGATCTTGTCCTAAAATAACGACCTTTGTATTTTCATAACTTGTATACTCTAGAGCGTTAAAAATATCTTCTATCTTTGGGTAAACAACATGTGTACTGTACTCTTCTTTCAAAAAATCAGCTAGCTTACGATAATATTCTTTCTCAAATTCTGGTGCCAATAATGGCCCCCAATCATTTTTTAAAACATTTTCCATGCTTTCACTTCCCGTCTAATTAATTCACCATATCCTGTTTTGTAAATACTACAAACGAAATAATAAGGGAAACAACTGCCCAAACCGTTAAATTCATTAAAGAAAACTCCATCGATAAACCTTGTAATGCAGGTAGTTTTCCTGATAAATAATCCGTTAATGATAAATTCACACTAAAAATATATTTCGCGCCTTCCCAAGATGTTGCGAACGAGCTTAAAATACCGCCTGCAATTAATGCAGCTAGCATAACGCCCATACCAGCTGGTGTATTACGAATTAAAACAGAGACCATAAATGATATAGTTCCGACAACGATAGCAACAAACCAGGCTAGTCCATACGCCATTAGGATGTATTGCCACTGCGGAATAAGATGTACAAAATTCGTATTTAACGTTTCCTTATCAATAACGAATCCTGTTAAAACAGGTAAATTCCATCCCGAGTACCCAAATATAAGCCCTGATAGTATGTAAGCAAACAAACCTACAAGAAACAGTATGAGCGAAATGAAAAATAACATCGTTACGTATTTACTAAGGAGTATTTTCCAGCGCCGAATCGGCCGCGTAAGTAACATCTTCATCGTCCCATCACTTCGTTCTCCTGAAACGATATCAATGGCGACAATCATTACGAGAAGCGGAATAAATAACGTAATCCCTTGTTCAATAAATGCTCTGACAAAAGTCGGTGCACCCGGTGCCATCGGATTAATATCATGATCTAAATAATATTGTTGCTGCTCAACTCTTACCTTTAACCAATCACGCCATTCTTCTGGCAACCTAGAATTGTTCAACCGGTTCTGAGAATCAACAATTTGCTGTTGTAATGAAACCTTCCAATCAGTTGTACCGAGCCTTTTCTGTGTCGTCTCTATTTCACGATACTGCGCGTACACAAAAAGTGGGATCAAGATTGCTAAAATAAGCATGACAACAAAAATACGTTTCTTGCGGTAAATTTTTTCTGATTCATTTAAAACTAGATTCGCAAATTCACGCATGCTGCTCACCCCTTGTGAGTTCAATAAATAAATCTTCTAGCGTAAATACAAGTTCTTTAACGCTATGTACATCTATCCCGTTTTCTACAAAATGTTTATTCCAATTACTTATAGATGCGATATTCATACGGCATAGTAATCGATCACCTTCTATACTCACTTCTCTTACTTCCTCAGCATCTTCTAGCATATCTTTTGCTTTCCCAATCGGCGTAACAATCCATTCTACGCGGTCACTTGCTGTTTTAATTAACTCTTCAACCTTGGCAACTGTTATCATCTTTCCTTTATGAATAATAGCAACGCGATCACATATCATTTGCACTTCACTTAGCAAATGACTGGAAATAAATACGCTCATATTTTCTTCTTTCACAAGCTTATGTATAAATTCTCTAAGCTCTCTAATTCCAGCTGGATCTAAACCGTTTGTCGGCTCATCTAATATGAGCAATTTAGGATTTCCAAGAAGCGCTTGCGCAATACCAAGACGCTGTTTCATACCGAGTGAGTATGTTTTTACCTTATCGTGAATTCTTTCATCCAAATGAACCATTTGAGCAATTTCCATAATACGTTCATCTGATATACCACCTAACATACGGGCAAATTGCTTTAAATTTTCCCATCCAGTTAAATATGTATACAACTCTGGGTTTTCAACGATACTCCCAATTTGACGCATCGCTTCTCTGAAATTTTCCTTAATCGAATAACCACCTATAGAAATTGTACCTTCTGTCGCCTTAATTAATCCGACTAACATTCGAATGGTAGTCGTCTTTCCAGCACCATTTGGTCCTAGGAAGCCGAACACTTCTCCTTGCGTTACATCAAAGGAAATATTCTCTACAAGAGTCTTCTTTCCAATTACCTTCTTCACGTCTCGTACGGAAAGTATCGTCGTCATTTTACCCCTCCTTGTTCTAGTTTTAATCTACTTACAACATTTTGAACTAATCGGTCCGCCATATATGTATACCCTATTTCATTCGGATGGAAATGATCGGAGTATAATAAATCTTTCCCACGGTTTTGGAATAAATCAAATGTCGGTGTAATATACACATTTTTATTATTTACCGCCAATTTTTCTAAAGATGCATTCCAGTCTACAACAATGTTTGAAGACCCCTTTAAATCTTCTACATCTTCAAAAGGATTATATAAACCTAGCCAAAAAATTGGGCTATCTGTATTTAACTTACGAATTTCTTCTATAATTTTCTTCGCTTCATTTTGGAATGTTTCCGTATCAGGACGATACGTTTCTAAATCTATCTTTCCAAGCGATTCCCAGCCTGGAAATAAATCATTTCCTCCAATCGTTAAAACGATTACATCTGCTTGTTTAATTGAATATTGAGCGCCACTACTCTCAATTTGTTTTAATAAGTCAGGCATTTTCGCACCACTAACAGCTAAGTTCGTTAAGGCGACCTTTTGCTTATAATCTTTTTGTAAATCTTCTTTCATCCGTCCAATATAGCCAATTCCTTCTTTATCACCAACACCACGTGTTAATGAATCACCTAAACTAACGATTTGTAACGTTCCCGTTTTCTTTTTCTCCTTTGTCACTACATCGGTCTTTTTAATTAAATTTGAAGCTTTCGGATTTAATACATCATTTACACCTGAAACAAAGCCATATGCAAATAAACAGAAAGATGCAATTGTAATGAGTAGAATTACTTTAACTACTTTTGATCTCATATCAAAACCCCTTTTAGCCCTCATAGATTGTCCATAATTATACCAAACGCAATTTTGAAAAGCGATTTTCAAACCTTATCTATTATGTTGTTTCCCTATGTACTAATTGTGGCAATAACTCTACGTGCTTTATATCGATTTGCTTATCATTAATCTTTTCATATAATAATTTAAATGCCGTTGCGCCAACATTTTTACTACAATACGAAATCGTTGTAATGCCTAAAATATGTGCCACATCTTGATCATCACAACCGATAATCGTAATATCTTCTGGAATACGAATTCCTTGTTTTTTCGCTTCTGTTACCATTCCCGCTGCAATATGGTTGCAAGATACAAGAAACGCAGTTGGTTTTACTGACATAGAGGCCCATTCCCTAATTACATTACGCCCATCTTCTACCGTAAAACAGCCTTTAAACTTCCAGGCCTCTATTGGTGTTACAGCAATCTGTTGAAGCGAATCTTCATATGCTTGTTTTCTCCTTTGGCTATTAATACTGTTACTTCTTCCAATGCAATACCCAATACTTGTATGCCCCGCATCTATTAAGCTCTTCATCCCGCGCGAAAACACTTTATAATAATCAATATGCACACTCGAAATGTAGTTCGAGTCTATTTCTTCACACATAACAATAGGACCAAATTTCGTATATTCTTCGAGCTTTTCCTTACTATTTGCCCGCGAACATATAATAACCCCATCAAGCTTTTTCATTTTTAACATATTCAAAATTTCTAATTCTCTTTCCTCACTATAATTCGTCTGACAAAGCATCATATTATAATTATTCTTTGCTGTTTCCTTTGATATTCCCTCAATAATAGCACTATAATATTGGTCATTTACATGCGGTAATAAAACGCCAATGACATTCGTTTTCCCTTTCACTAAATGAATTGCATTCACATTTTGCGTATAGTTTAATTCTTCTATAATTGCTAAAATTTCTTTTCGCTTCTGTTCATTCACATATGGATGATTATTTAGTACACGTGAAACAGTTGAAACAGATACCCCAGCAAGTTCAGCAATCTTTCTTATATTCGTCATCTCATTTTCCCCTTCTCACAAAAATTCTCCCTTGACCTGGTAAGCTTTCCACAATATATCCTTTCCTAGCAAATACTTTTTGAAAGGATATACAACTATGTTTCGACTCAAATTAGAACATATATTTTTCATTAGCGGTCTACTTATTCTCGCCATCGGCATTAATATGATGACGACAATTACTTCCTTTGGACTTAGCCCTTATGATTCCTTCTTTATTGCACTATATCAAAATTTCGGGATAAGTATCGGTTTTTGGATTTTCATGATTAACTTTGCTTTTACCCTTATCGTACTCTTTTGGAATAAAAAACAAATTACGATCGTTACAATTGTAACAATGGTTCTTATTTCTCTTTTTGTTGATTGGATCGGTTCCATTCCAACTATTATGGACGCTATCCGTTCTCTTCCAAAATATATAACACTTATTTGCGGAAATCTATTCGTTGGAGCTGGAATTGGTCTTTACGTCTCTACAAATCTTTGTGCAGCACCTCAAGAAGCTTTCGTTTTAACAGTTGCTGAGAAAAAGAAATGGACATTTAGAAGAACAGAAATTTCGTTAGCATTCTTATTTTTAACATTAAGCTTCTTATTAGATGGACCTATCTATTTTGGAACAATCATTTTATCCTTTACAACAGGCTGGATTATACAAGCATTTATTCAAGTTGGTACGAAGATTTTAAATAGAAAAGAGCCTATTAAGCAAGCTGCTTAATAGGCTCTTTCTGTTTTATGATACGAGATGCTACTTCGCATCCCCTTCAATTCGATAGTTTGCTTTCAAACAATCTATTTCTTCATACCCTTGCAACGTATGTAGAATATAATCATAATCAGCAAGAGAAGCTCGATGCGTTACAATTACAATTTCAGCTTTTCCTTTCTCTTCAAGTGGCATTTGAATAATTTTTTCAAAGCTAACGCCACGCTCAGAGAATAACGAAGTAATTTTTGCAAATACACCAATTTCATCTTTCACATGAAGTCTTAAAAATTTCTTCACAACAATTTCGTCTGGCTCTTTTAATACTTTTTGATATTGCGGGACTACAGCACTATTTCCTGTTACCCCTAATCTAATATTTTGCATTACAGCTACTAAATCGGAAACAACAGCTGTTGCTGTCGGTAAACTTCCTGCACCTGGTCCATAAAACATCGTTTCTCCAACTGCTTCACCATACACATATACAGCGTTATATTCGTTTTGCACGGCCGCAAGAGGATGTGTATTTGGGAGTAATGTCGGTTCAACTGTAACCTCTAATTTCTCACCATCTCGCTTCGCAAGACCGATTAATTTAATCGTGTATCCTAAACTCTTACTGTATTCAATATCTTCTTCTGTAATAGAAGTAATGCCTTTTACCTTCACATCTCCAAGCTCTACATTTGTAGAGAAACCAAGGGTAGCCAAAATCGTCATTTTTCTTGCTGCATCTAAACCTTCTACATCTGATGTTGGATCTGCTTCTGCAAATCCAAGTTGCTGAGCTTCTTTTAACACGTCGTTATATGCTCTCCCTTCATCTGACATTTTCGTCAAAATAAAATTTGTCGTTCCATTTACAATTCCCATTACTTTCGTAATAAGATCTGAAGAAAGTCCCTCTACGATACTTCGTAAAATCGGAATCCCTCCGGCTACACTTGCTTCATAAAACAAATCTGCTTTATTATCTTTTGCTACCGCTAACAGTTCCGCTCCATGTAACGCCATTAAATCTTTATTGGCAGTCACAACATGCTTCCCGCTTTGTAAAGCTTGTAAAATATATGATTTTGCGTCATCAATGCCACCCATCACTTCGATGACAACATCAATATTTGGATTATCTAAAATTTCATTTGCATTTTGCGTTAATAGAGTAGAAGGTACCTCTACTTCTCTCTCTTTTTCAATATTTTGTACTAGCACTTTCGTTACTTTTACAGGACAACCTACTTGGTGTATAAGTCGCTCTTGGTGATCTGTAATGATACGAACTACACCGCTACCAACTGTCCCAAGACCTAATAAGCCAACTTGAATTTCTTTCATAATACTGTCCACCCCTCAAAAATTGTGTTTAGATGAAATTATATGAGTAAAAAATCTGAAAAACAATATTTTTAGAACATTCGGAAAAATATAAGTTAAACATTACAAAGAAAACGTTGCCACGTGTTACACAATCTTTTTTTATAATACATAAGGGGTTTCTTGATACACGTAATAATTTAGCCAATTAGAGAATAATAGATTTCCATGGCTTCTCCACCTTACAAGCGGCTTCTCATTTGGATTATCATGCTTAAAATAGTTTTTTGGCACATCAATATTTAACCCTTTGTCACGATCTCGTTCGTATTCTTGCTTTAACGTATCACAACTATATTCACTATGACCGAGCGCAAACACTTGTCTTCCTTCTTGCCCAATAACAAGATGGACGCCCGCTTCCTCAGAGTTGGCTAATAACGTTAACTCCTTCACTTCTCTAATGTCACTCTCTCGTACTTCCGTATGACGAGAATGCGGGGCAAAAAATAACTCATCAAACCCTTGTAACAATTTCACATGTTGCTCACGAACTTCATGTTCAAATACACCAAACATTTTTTCCTTAAGAGGATACTTTTGAACACCATAATGATGATACAAACCAGCCTGTGCCCCCCAGCAAATATGAAGCGTAGATGTTACATTCGTTTTTGAATACTCCATAATACGTTTAAGCTCTTCCCAATAATCTACCTCTTCAAAAGAAAGGGTTTCAACTGGTGCTCCTGTAATAATGAGTCCATCAAATTTCTCATTCTCAATATCACGGAATGTTTTATAGAAACTCGTTAAATGTTCCTGTGCGACATTACGGGACAGGTGTGATTCCATATGAAGTAAATGTACATCTAATTGCAACGGTGTATTGCCAATTAAACGAAGTAATTGCGCTTCTGTTTCTTGCTTTGTAGGCATTAAGTTTAATATGGCAATTTTCAATGCACGGATATCTTGTGCTTCTGCTCGCTCTTTTGTCATTACAAAAATATTTTCCTCCTGCAACACTTTGCGAGCTGGCAAATCTTTATCAATTATGATCGGCATGTTGTTTGCCTCCGACTAGCGCTGCTTCTAAATCTGCAATAATATCCGAAACATCTTCTATACCAACTGATAAACGAATTAAATCTGATGTGACCCCAGCTAAGCGCTGATCTTCAACACTTAATTGTCTATGTGTTGTGCTAGCAGGATGTATAACGCAAGTTCGCGCATCAGCCACGTGCGTTACGAGAGTTGCTAGTTTTACATTTGCGATAAATTCTTTTGCTGCTTCTAATCCTCCCTTAATGCCGAATGTTAAAACACCACTAGCACCTTTTTTCAAATACTTTTGTGCTAACGAGTAATTTTCATTACTATTTAATCCCGGATAATTCACCCATTCAATACGTTCATGATCAGCAAGCCACTTAGCAACTGCAAGAGCATTTTCACTATGACGCTCCATTCGTAAATGCAATGTTTCTAAGCCGATATTGCTAATATACGCATTAAATGGGCTCATACAGTTTCCGTAGTCTCTTAATAATTGAACACGTGCCTTCACAATATAAGCTGCTGCACCAAAATTTTGAACGTAACTTACGCCGTGATAACTCGGATCCGGTTCAACTAGTTCAGGATATTTCCCGTTTGTCCAATCGAAGTTCCCTCCGTCAATAACAATGCCACCTAACGAACTTGCATGACCATCAATATATTTCGTCGTAGAATGAACGATAATATTTGCTCCATGTTCAAATGCTTGGCATAAATAAGGAGTTGCTAATGTATTATCCACGATAAAAGGTACTTCCAATTCTTTCGCTGCATCTGAAAATTCTTTGAAATTTAAAACATTCATCGCCGGATTTCCTAGCGATTCTGCATAAACGAGTTTCGTCTTATCATTAGCAAGGGCCACAATTTCATCAGCAGTTAAATTCGGATTAAAGAATGTAACATCAATACCAAGCTTACGCAAACTCACTCCAAATAAATTAAATGTTCCGCCATACACTGTGGAAGAACAAAGCAAGTGGTCTCCGCTGCTACAAATATTTAAAACAGCAAGCATAATAGCAGCCTGCCCAGAAGCCGTTGCAACAGCTCCTACGCCACCCTCTAAATCTGCTAGCTTTTGCTCAAATGCAGCTAAAGTAGGATTTCCAATACGCGTATATATATATCCTTCTGCCTCTAAATTAAATAAGGCTGCTAAATCATCCGAAGTATCGTATTTATACGTTGTACTTTGATAAAGCGGTAAAACACGCGGTTCACCATTCTTTGGCGTATAGCCACCTTGCACACAAATTGTTCCTTTCCCCCATGATTCTCCCATCTCTTATTCTCCTTTCTTTTATACAAAATAAAAAACTGCTCCTTTCCTGAAAACAAGAAAGGAGCAGTTTGAAAACACGCTCTAAAGGCTCTTTCTTATCTCTCAGGGTTATTACCTGCAGGATTTGGCACAATTCCGTTATACGGCTGTTGCCAAGGTTTCATCGGGCCTGTCCCTCCACCTTTTCTTGATAAGACTATGCAATTACCGTTGATTTTATAGCAATAATTTCCTAATGTCAATCAGTTTTTCTGAATGTTCTAAATTAACTACGAAGAATTTAATGTATATAACAAAAGAAATATATTCCATATTCATTTGAAAAAGACCTTTTAAAACCCTCAATTAATATATAGAATTAAATAAGTAGTTTAACTGTATACATTTCAGATTCTCACGAGACCTCAATATATTGAATAAGCCACCCTCTCAAAAAGATACTATACATATTCATTTCATTTCACAGTAGCATATTTAATCCTTTTGACATTAAAACTTATATAACGGAGGTATAACATGACAAACCAGAAAGACATGCACTATATACTCGCCCTATACGGCATTCTATTAGGCTCTATAGTCGGCGCAACAGTCTGGTTATTTTTAGTTACAATAAATATCGGCATTCACTTTATTTGGGGATACTTACCTACTATCTTCTCTTCTCCCCCGTATTACACCATTTGTGTAACAACTATCGGTGGTATTCTTGTTGGTTTAACTCAAAAATACTTCGGTACATATCCACGCCTTATGCCGGAAGTAATGAGTGAATATAAAAAAACAGGTAGAATTGAATACCGTTTCGTACATAAAGCCACTTTAACTGCGATTATCGTTTTAATATTTGGAGCTAGCTTAGGTCCTGAAGCAGCACTTGTTGGCATTATCGGTGGGCTTTGTACATGGGTCGGGGATCGCTTTACATTCGCCTTAAAGGGAATGAATGAACTAACAGAAGTTGGGATTGGTGCTACTTTAAGTGTAATTTTTAACGCGCCATTATTCGGTTATTTAGCTCCAAGTGAAAATGAGGGAGAGCAAATTAACGAATTCTCTAAAGGAAAAAAAGCAATTGTATATTTGGCTACCACTTTCGCTGGTTTTTCCGTTTATTTATTACTTAGTAAATTTGATAATCGTGGATCCTTTATCGTTAATTTCGGAGAAGGTTCTCTTTCTCTTAATGAATGGATTGCATTTCTTCCACTTGCTAGTATTGGTGCTATAGTTGGATTCTTTTATTTCAAATTAGAGTTCACATTAGAGAAATTAATCCATCCCTTAAAAGAATACAAACTATCGCTTGGAATTATCGGTGGCATTTTATTAGGGATTGCAGGAACTTTTCTCCCATACACATTATTCTCCGGAGAACATCAATTAAAAGATTTAGTCGTTGAATGGAGCCATTTATCCTTCTGGGTACTACTTCTTTCAGGGGTTTTAAAATTATGTATTACTGCTGTTTGTTTAAATACAGGCTGGCGCGGTGGACATATTTTCCCAATTATATTTTCTGGGTCAAGTATCGGATATGCTATAGCGTCCATTGCCCCAATAGACCCAATCACTTCGGTCGCCATCGTCACGACAGCAATTTCAAGCTATGCACTAAGAAAACCAATTGCTATAACATTACTATTACTCATGTTTTTCCCGCTCAATTTACTATTACCGATGCTTGGGGCAGCAGCAATTGGTAATGCATTTCCACTTCCTAAAAATAACGAAACTATAAACGAATAAAAATAGGCAGTAGGGACAAAAGTTCCACTGCCTATTCTCATTACACATGTTGCTTCAATAACGCGTATAACTCTTCAAAATTTTGCACTTCATATGTTGGCACAATCCCGCTATTATTAAATTTCTTTTCTGGATTAAACCAACAAGTATCAATTCCCGCTACATATCCACCTTTCATATCAGCGCTTAACGAATCCCCAATAATGAGCCCTTCTTCAGGAGCAAAGTTAGGAATCCTTTCAAAAACATAATCAAAATACTCCTTCATCGGCTTTTGATAACCTGTATCTTCAGAAACGAAAATATCTTGAAACAAGGCATGTAATCCTGCATTACGTAATCGTTTATCTTGCGTCTTAGAAATACCGTTTGTCACTATATATAAATCGTACTCACTTTGAATTTGATTTATAAATTGTAACGCACCTTCCATGAGCTGATTTCCTTCTTCTAAGTAACTGCGATAATTATTTTCGAATAATATCCCATCTACTTCTTCCCCGTATTCTTTAAACAAAATTGAAAATCGTGTATTTACAACTTCATCACGATTTATTTCACCTTCTTCAAAAGCAGTCCAAAGACTTTTATTAATTTTTTTATATTGCGCTTCAATCTCGCTAGTTAGAGACATCCCTTTCTCTTCAAAAAGCATACGTAATGCCGCTTTTTCCGCCTTTTGAAAATCTAACAATGTATCATCTACATCGAATAATAATGTTTTATATTTTTTCATAAGCCCTTCACACTCTCTTTTCTACAAAAACAAATTTACATAAATCGTATCATTCTTTCTTGAAAAAATAATAGGAGATATCTCATACTAAACATGAGGTGAAAACATGAAAGTCAGCAAAAATAGCGAAGAAATCTCTCATTACATACAAACTTACAATTTCCATACTCTTTTTTCTTTTGATATCTTACCGTATGCTGAACTACATTCCTTTCAGAAAAGAGAAAAGATATGTAATGAAGGGGTCGATGTTCCTTATCTTTATTACTTAATTTCTGGGAAAGCAAAAATATATATGAGTCACAAAAACGGAAAAGTCTCCTTAATTAACTTTATTCAAGCACCTTCATTCATTGGGGAATTAGGATTAATTGGCGTAGAATCTGTTACGAAAACGGTGGAAGTAATTGAAAATTGTATATGCTTAGCGCTTCCTCTTAAAGATTGTCAGCATCTTTTGTTACAAGATGCTACCTTTCTACAGAAACTATGCAAATTTATCGGTGAGAAAACAATTACCCGAACAGAAAGTTATGCTAAAAATAATAGTTATCCGTTCGAAAATCGATTAGCGGCGTTTATTCTATTAACAGAACAAAATAACAGTTATACAGAAAAACATACCGAGGTTTCGGAATACTTAAATGTTAGCTACCGTCATCTTTTATATGTATTGAACCAGTTTTGCCAACAAAATTACTTAAGGAAAGATGGAAGAACCTATTACATACAAGATCGAATTCAGTTAGAAAAACTAGCTAACGAAATTCAAATATAAAAAAGTAGCATTAACTTTTATCTGTTAATGCTACTTTTTTTGAGTGACGATTCTATTTTCAATTAAAATTTACTTGCTACTTTAGCTGCTTCTTCAAGACCGGCTGCAATGATTTCTTCTGCTTTATCTGGGAATTGATTATGTCCTTCAATAACTACTGTTTCCATGTTTGTTGCACCGAAGAAGCCCATCATGCTTGCTACATATTTAACAGCCATTTCTACTTCAGCTGCTGGACCTTCAGAATATACGCCGCCACGCGCATTTAATAATGCAATCTTCTTATCCCCAATTAAACCAACTGGGCCTTCTGGCGTATATTTAAATGTTTTACCAGCTCGGTTTAAATAGTCAATATATGTGTGTAATACTGCTGGAATCGTTAAGTTCCATAATGGGAAACCGAAAACGACTTTATCAGCTTCTAGGAATTGATTTAAATACTTATCAGCAACTGCTACTGCTTTTGCTTCCTCTTCAGTTAAATCAAATCCTTTACCTGCTTTGAATGTACCATTAATCATATCTACGCCTACATATGGTAATTCTTCTTTATATAAATCAAGTTCTACTACTGTATCATTTGGATGTGCTTCTTTATAGTTCGCTAAAAATGCCTCGTATAATTTTACACTAACTGCTTGTTCCGCTGGGCGGTTGTTTGCCTTTACAAATAAAACTGTTGCCATTGTTTTTCCTCCTACTACTCACTCTTATGTTGTTATATGCTTTTAAAAAGGTATCCCTTGTAATTGTTGTTTTGTTGCTTACAAACATATTTTATCTTTATATCAAGACAATTTCGTCCTCACATAGACGTATTTTTCCATAAAAAAAGTCCACCTTCTAAAGGCGAACTAGGTCTTACGACTTTCGTCTTATACAATTCCATTTTTCACTGCATATAATGCCGCTTGCGTACGATCAGATAAATTCAACTTACTCAAAATACTACTTACATGAGCTTTTACCGTTTTTTCTGTAATAACTAAAACAGAAGCGATTTCTTTATTACTCATCCCTTTCGCTAATAGCTGCAATACTTCATTTTCTCTCGCTGTTAGCACATCCACTTGAATAGAAGGCTCTTCTTCCTTTTCCTCTACAGGTAATGTTTGAGAGAGAAGAGCATTTGCTATATCAGGATGTAATTGAATATTACCTTTATATGCACTTCGAATAGCCTCAACAAGCTGATCCGGTTCTACATCTTTTAAAATATACCCGCTTGCTCCAGCCCTTAACGCTGGTAACACATGCGCCTGATCAGAAAAGCTAGTTAATACAATTACTTTCACATCAGGATATTCTTTTTTAATACATGCTGTCGCCTCAACACCATCCATTTCGGGCATATATAAATCCATTAGTACAACATCAGGATTCGTCTCCCTTACTTTTATTAGTGCCTCTTTCCCATTACTTGCTTCTCCAACTAACTCTATATCTTCCTGTGTACTTAAGAAAAATGCTAATCCTTTTAAAACGACTGTATGATCATCCACTAACAATACTTTTATTTTCACAAACTTCCCTCATTTTCACATCATAATGGTACGTTTACTTTTACACTTGTTCTTTTTTTATCACTTACAACTTTAATTGTTCCACCGATTAATTCTACTCTTTCGCGCATCGTAGTCATGCCAAGTGATTTCTTCTCTTTTATATCCTTTTCTACAAAGCCGTTTCCTTGATCTACTATTTCTAATGATACATTCTTCTCCGTCACTTTGAAATAAATCGTCGCTTCTCTAACATTCGCATGCTTACTTACATTATTTAAAGCTTCTTGTCCAATTCTCCATAGCGCTTCCTCTACTACACGTGGTAAATCACGGACACCTGTAACTTGTTCCCGAATTTTCAATCCCAAACTTTCACCATATTGCTTTAAAGCTGGTAATAATCCTTTCTCTAAACCCGCTGGACGTAGTTGCCAAATTAACGTCCTCATTTCTTTTAAAGCTCCTTGCGCTAGTTCACGCATATCATGCAAAGATCGATCCACTTTTTCATTTTGACCTTTTAAAACTGCCTCAGCGCCTTTTGTCATAAAGGTTAACGAAAATAGCTTTTGTGAGACGGAATCATGTAAGTCCCTTGCTAACCGATTTCTTTCTTCCATTCGTACAAGTTCACGCCGTTGCTCATTTAATCTTAAATTTTCTATCACGAAGGAAATATGATTTGTAATTGCTTGAAGTACATCTATCGTATTCACATCAAATTCACCATTATTTGAACTAACACATAAAACACCAAATATGTGAGTTTGAATCTGTATTGGTGTAGCAATAACCGTCCTATTAGAGGCTACCTTATGACTGATTTGATGATTTAATAAAATAGGTTCACCTTTTTCTAATGCTTCTTTCGCTGCTTTTTTTATATCCTCTTGCAATTCTTCCTGGCAATAAGATGCCCGCAAGGATAATTCTTTCTCTTCCCTAATAAAGAATGCGACTTGATTCCACTGAAACACTTCACCTAATTGATCTACAACTTTTTCAGGCAATATATTAAATTGATGAATCGTTCTTAAAACTTGAATGAACCGTTCTAATTTCACATAATAATGTGCTCTTCGCTTTTCATTTTCATATAACTTTGCTCGTTTTAAAGCCGTTCCAATTTGGAAGGCAACTGATTGAAGCAATACTAATTCTTCTTCTGAAAAATGTGTTTTACCTGGGCTTGCCACATTTAACAAACCAAATTTTTCTCCTCCAGCCTTTAAAGGAACCGTAGCATGATGAAGAATTCCTTCTGTATCTCCCCAATTATATTCAATTGCATTATTAATTCTTTTACATTCAATAATATTAACAGCTCGTTCTAATTTTCCATCCACAAAGCCACGTAAACACCAACATTCCCCTTCACACATCGGACGTTTGTTTTCATATGTAAGTGCCTCCGGTAATTGATAATCAATTAATTTTGTATACCTACCATTTTCATCCGCAAGAAATATCCATCCTGTCGTTAAACCTGTTACACTCAGCAATTTTTCTAGTACTGCTTGCAATACATGATATGTATCATTTGATGTATTTAGTGTTTCTGCAATCTCTTTTAATATAACTAATTCATTTGTACGATTCTCTTGAAACATAATTCGTCTCCTACATACAAGATTTTACATAGTTCCTAACATAAATCATCTACTTTTCACTTTGTACTTATTCGTAACATTGATATAATGGTGAAAACATAGTTTTCATTATATCACCTGAGGGGGCTTTTCATAATGACATTAAATAAAGCACTTACTATCGCTGGTTCTGACACAAGTGGCGGTGCTGGTATACAAGCAGATTTAAAAACATTCCAAGAACTTGGTGTGTACGGAATGACATCTCTTACGACAATCGTAACGATGGATCCACATAACGGTTGGGCACATAACGTATTCCCAATCCCAGCTTCTACATTAAAACCACAATTAGAAACGACAATTGAGGGCGTTGGCGTAGATGCTTTAAAAACAGGTATGCTTGGATCAGTAGAAATTATCGAAATGGTTGCAGAAACAATCGAAAAACATAATTTCAAAAATGTAGTAGTTGACCCTGTTATGGTATGTAAAGGTGCTGATGAAGCATTACATCCTGAAACGAATGATTGCTTACGTGACGTTCTTGTTCCAAAGGCATTAGTTGTCACACCAAACTTATTTGAAGCTTACCAATTAAGTGGCGTAAAGATTAATTCTCTTGAAGACATGAAAGAAGCAGCGAAAAAAATCCATGCTTTAGGTGCGAAATATGTCCTAATTAAAGGCGGTAGCAAGCTTGGTACCGAAACTGCAATCGACGTCCTATATGATGGAGAGACATTCGACATTCTAGAATCAGAAAAAATTGATACGACAAATACACACGGCGCAGGCTGCACATATTCTGCGGCAATTACAGCAGAACTTGCAAAAGGAAAACCTGTGAAAGAAGCAGTAAAAACTGCTAAAGAATTTATCACAGCTGCTATCCGTTATTCATTCAAGATCAACGAATACGTAGGCCCAACACATCACGGTGCATATCGTAAATTCGTTGTATCAAAAGAGCTTGTCTAACCTATAAATAAAAACACCCACAGAGTGTGTATTTTCCCTCTCTGTGGGTGTTTTTATTTATAAGCTCTTCTGGTCATCTTATCTTTAAGATGCAGAACTAACCTGATTTCTACCATTTCTTTTGGAGTAATATAATGCATCATCAGCAGCTTGAATAAATTGCTCTGGTGATTCTTCATATACTGAAACGCCTACTGAAACTGTAATTTTTATTTTTGCTCCATTTAACAATTGGAATGAATGGTTTTCAACAGCTGTGCGAACCTTTTCCCCCGTATGCATTCCGTAAGCTAATCCCTTCTTTGGTATCAAAAGCGCGAACTCTTCTCCACCTTTTCGAAAGGACAAATTTGGGAACGGTGAAACTTCCCTTAAAATACAACCTATTTGTTTTAACACTTCATCTCCTGCAGGATGCCCATACGTATCATTTACACACTTAAAGTGATCAATATCTATAAGTAGTAAACAAAGTGAATCATTTTTCATACGCTTATTACCAATATGATGATTCATTTCTAAATCAAACTGCCTTACATTTCCTAAACCTGTCAATGCATCTATCGTTGCATATTGCTTCATCTTTTGAAATAACTCATTGGATTGTAATACATAATTTGTGCTTATGAATGTTATGTAGCCTGTAATAACACTAGAAACCAAATATAATCCCACTATGTAAATATCTTTAATTAGCCATATATATAGTGAGGGAATTAGAATAGATAAAATATATGTATGTAGCCATACCCATTTTTCTCCTAGAGAAAGGTTTAGACGCGAAATAAAGATACTACCTATCCCTATCGCAATAATTGTATAAAAAGCTACTTGAGAAGCTAATGAATAATCCATAAATACTAACCTAGTTACTAAAATCATACTAACAGCTATAGTACTCGCTATTGGGCCACCAATTATAACGGCTAGAATAACAGCTAAGTAGCGTAAATCCAATAGGATGGTACCAACATGAACACCGAAATACATTAGTAATATACCTAATATTCCAGTAAGAATACCTACTACACATTTCTGCCAAAAAGAGAACCCTTCTTCTAACGGTTTATCTCTTAAAAGCTGACCTCCAATAAAAATAAAGGAAAGAATAATGGTTGTGTTTACAAATAAGTCCCTTAACATAAAATAATCTCCCTACTTTTCTATCTATCCCTTTCCTTATTTTATTGTATACGAAATACCTATAATTCCCAAAGCTTTTTATTTATTTTTTGCTGTTCCACGTGAAACAGCAAAAAATAAAAAGGACGAAAATTCGTCCTTTTCACTAACAACAGCGCGAGATTTTTCCGCCCTTTGCATTAAATCTTGCTTCTTGCGCTTCTGCAAAAAATTGTTTTTGACATACAACTTCTTCTTCTGGATGATGCTTTTTCATATGCTCTACATATGTTTCATAGCTTGGTACCCCAACAAGTAAGCTAATAAAGTGTTTCCTTTGTCCCCATACTTGCCGTAGTCTTTTAAGCATAGTTCCTCGACTCACTTTCATCTCTAGGGATATATGGTGCCTCTTTTAGCGGCATCGGCTTATTTCTTAATACTTGAATCCAAATTCGAATTGCAGAAATTAATACAGCGATTACAACAATCATAAAAATCCCACAAAGTGCCGCATCAATATAATCATTGAAAATAATTTGCTTCATTTGGGCCACATTTTTAGCTGGCGCTAACACTTTCCCTTCATCTAATGCTCCTTGAAACACCTTTGCATGGGATAGAAATCCTATTTTAGGGTTTTCATGAAATAGCTTTTGATAACCCGCTGTCATCGTTACAATAAGCAATCCGACAGTTGGAATAAGCGTCACCCAAACATATGCCTTTTTTCCCATTTTGAATAAAATTGTCGTTCCAAGTAATAATGCAATACCTGCTAACATTTGATTTGCAATACCGAAAAGTGGCCATAATGTATTAATTCCACCAAGCGGATCAACTACCCCTTGATATAAGAAATAACCCCATCCTAATACACATAACGTTGTAGCTATTACATTCGCTAATGTAGAATCCGTTTTCCCAAATGGCTTATATACATGCCCTAAAATATCTTGAATCATAAATCGGCCGACACGCGTTCCAGCATCAATTGTTGTTAAAATGAATAGCGCTTCAAAGAGAATCGCAAAATGATACCAAAATGCCATCATGGCCGTTCCACCTATTACTTGTGAGAAAATATATGCCATACCTATCGCTAACGTTGGCGCACCACCTGTACGTGATAAAATCGTTTGCTCTCCAACGTTTACAGCGAGATCTTTTAGTTCGTTTGGTGTAATAGCAAATCCCCATGAGGAAATAACTTGAGCTGCCTGCGAGACATCTGTACCGATAAGTGCTGCAGGACTATTAATTGCAAAATACGTTCCCGGTGTTAATACACAAGCTGCAATCATCGCCATGGCCGCTACAAACGACTCCATTAACATTGCTCCATAACCGATTGGCTGTGCGTGTCCCTCTTGCTCAATCATCTTCGGCGTCGTACCTGATGAAACAAGAGCATGGAATCCAGACACTGCACCACAAGCAATAGTAATAAATAAGAACGGGAATAAGTTTCCAGAGAACACAGGACCAGTTCCATCAATAAATTTCGAAACTGCTGGCATTTGTAAATCTGGTGCTACAATTAAAATACCAATTGCTAATCCTACAATTGTTCCGACTTTTAAAAATGTACTTAAATAATCACGTGGTGCTAAAAGCATCCAAACTGGTAATGCCGATGCGATAAATCCATATACAATAAGCATAATAGCAATTGTTTCTCCGCTAAACGTGAACATACTTGCAAGCGCTGGATTTTCCGCTACATACTGCCCTCCAATAAGAGACAGTATAAGTAGGATAATTCCGATTACTGAACCTTCACCAACTCGTCCGGGCCTAATGTAGCGCATATATACTCCCATTAAAATAGCAATAGGAATCGTTGCTGCTATCGTAAACATTCCCCAAGGGCTTCCGACAAGCGCCTTTACTACTACTAATGCTAATACTGCTAATAAAATAATCATAATGCCTAAAATACCAATCATTGCAATAAGTCCTGTAACAGGACCAATCTCATCTTTAATCATTTCACCTAGAGATTTACCATTACGTCTCATCGAAGCAAATAAAATGACAAAATCTTGCACAGCTCCAGCGACAACTACCCCTACAATAATCCATATTGTCCCTGGCAAATATCCCATTTGTGCCGCCAAAATCGGTCCTACTAAAGGCCCAGCCCCAGCGATTGCTGCAAAATGATGCCCAAATAATACCCATTTATTTGTCGGAACATAATCTTTTCCATCATTTAATGTATGAGCTGGCGTTTGCCGATTATTATCTAAACCGAATACCTTTCTCGCTATAAATCTACTATAAAAGCGATAAGCAACTGCATACACACATACCGCTGCTACTAAGAGCCATACAGCATTAATAGTTTCACCTTGTGATAAAGCTATTACACCAAAAGCACCGGCTCCTACTGCTGCAATAACTCCCCAAAGTAAAATTGACTTCAATGTTCTCACATACAATCCCCCCAATACTATTTCTTAGTGGGATTGTACTAAATTTTCTGAATATTTAATTTGAATCCTCCCTATCATGAAGGATTTTTAGTTTATCATGTTAAAAAATTCGCATTATCTGCTATAATTCAATTTTATTTCGAAGTCGTTTCACATAATTACGACTTACTGGAATCGGTTGCTCATCATATTTATCTAAATACAGATTATATGTTCCATTATAGTAAGGCTTTAACTCTTGTACATATGACATATTAATTAAATAACTTTTATGCACACGTAAAAAATCATATGCATTTAGCTTATTTTCTAGCTCCTGGAGTGTATATGTTGAAATATACTGATTATTTGTTGTATAAATTGAAACTGTTTTGTTTTCCTTATTTTTGCTTACATATACAATATCTTCAGGGAAAATATACCGAATCCCCTCTTGACCTTCTATCGGTAGTTTACGCAAATAGCTCTTTGCTTTCTCACCTTGCTCTTTAGCCATTCTATATAAAAGGAATTGCAAATCTTCCTCGCGAAATGGGCGTAGTAAATAATAAACTGCTTGAAAACGAAATGCTGTAATGGACTCTTCTATATCTTCACCCATAAAAATAAATTTCGTATAACAATTTACTTCCCGTAATAAACTCGCATATTCAAAACCCGTTCCATCTAGTAATTTTGAATTTAAAAAAACAAAATCTGGTGTATGCTTCTTCATCATAAATAAGGATTCTGTTCCTGTATTTGCTTCAAAACATTCTACATTCCTTATATTTTCAGTAAATTTTTCAGCTAAACTTCTTCGCTCTTCTGCATCTTCCATGATCAGTAAAATTTTCATTTCTTCAACCACCTAATTCTTTTGTCCGTATGTCCTGTTGTATACATTCGCTTTTATAAGGAACATTCCCTTTTTCTTACTATACCATTATTTATCTAAAAAAACAGAAAAAAGGGAACCATCATGGTTCCCTCTGCCCTTTTATTCCGTTATTTGTAGGCAGTAAAACCCACTGAATGAGAAAACATGAGCTCTTAGTTTTACTACTCTAAAACATAATTGGTACGGGCCAATTATGAGATCACTTACCGATTAAAGTTTTACCTTATACTAATTCTCGTTGTTTCGTTTCTTGCCCAAGTATAATTACAGCAAATACGCCTATTAAAATTGATCCACAGAAAATCGTAAATATTAGTGATAGCGAAGCCTGTGAAGCAACTAAATATCCTACTAATAGCGGTCCAAGAATACCACCAATACGACCGAATGCTGCCGCCATCCCTGCACCTGTACCACGAATAACCGTTGGGTATTGTTCAGGTGTATAGGCATATAATGCACCCCAAGCACCTAAATTAAAGAATGATAGTAACATGCCTGCTACGATTAATACCGTTAATGACTCTGCCACTCCAAATAAGTAAGCACTGCAAGCTGTACCAATTAAATACGTAACCAAAACAAACTTACGACCAAGACGTTCAATAAACCAAGCAGCTGTGAAATAACCTGGCAATTGAGCTAACGTCATGATAAGTACGTATTGGAAACTTTTTATTAAACTAAATCCTTTTAATACCATTACACTAGGTAACCAAAGGAACATGCCATAATAGGAGAAGACAACAGAAAACCATAAAATCCATAACATAATTGTTGCCTTACGATATTCCCCAGACCAAACTGACTTTATATTTTCGATAACGGATGGCCTTTTTTCAACCTTTTGGAATCTTGGAGAATCCGGTAAATTCCATCTTAAATATAAAGCATATAGCGCTGGAACCGCACTCAATATCATCGCAACTTCCCAACCATATTTCGGTATAACAAAATACGAGATAAGAGCTGCGATTAGCCATCCACCTGCCCAAAAACTTTCTAATAGCACAACTATTTTGCCACGTTCATGTGCTTCAACACTCTCCGATACTAATGTAGAAGCAACTGGAAGTTCTCCACCAAGCCCCATACCAATTAAAAATCGTAAAACAAGGAACATAGCAAGTGTCGTCGTTAAAGCCGTTAAACCACTACCGATAGAAAATAATAATAATGTAATAATAAAGACTGATTTCCGCCCTATTTTATCTGATAGTATTCCAAAAACGAGCGCCCCGACCGCCATACCAATTGAATTAATGCTGCCTATCCAGCCCATTTCTTGGGTACTTAATCCCCAATCTTTTTGCAGCGCTACCATTACAAATGAAAGCATTCCAACATCCATTGCATCAAATAACCATCCAAGCCCCGCTATACCAAGTAGCTTTCGCTTCGAAATTTCTTTCACCTTGCCCACAAGAAGTCCTCCTTACACAGCTGTCTTTACACATCATTTTACATGTGTGAATTGTATAAGTAAAATACTTTCGTGTAAAAAATTCTCCTTCATCATTCCCAAAAAGTAAAATACTTATCCGACTATTTGAGGGCAGTAAAACCCCTCACCTCAAAATTCAGCTGAAGCAAAGGCGGATAGATTAAAAAAACATGACCATTAAACACCCGATTAGTGAGTGCCCGCAATCGGTAGTAGATGAATAAAAACTCACTTTATTAAAAATGGACAAATAAAAAAGTAGCGATAGAACGCTACTTTTTTGAACGCATGACTTCTTTTAAAAATTCCGCTAATACTAACTGACGACGCCAACGCGTTGGATTGCTACACAATCTATAAAACCACTCTAAATGAATCGCTTGAATCCATTTTGGTGCACGTTTTACCTCTCCAGCCCATACATCTAAACTTCCGCCTACTCCAACAGCCATTTTCGTTTCTAAACGATGCTTATTCGTTTGGATAAAGTTCTCTTGTCTCGGGAAACCAAGTGCAACAAGCAATAAGTCTGGTTTTGCCTTTTGAATACGAGAAACAATATTCTCTTCTTCTTCTTGTTTAAAATACCCATCTTGTATACCCACAATAGATACAGCTGAATACGTCTTCGTTAAATGATCTGCTGCAGCTTGTACAACATGTGGTTTTGCACCTAATAAGAAAACTGATACTGGTTTACTGTCTTCTGATAACGCCGCAAGTAAATTACACATTAAATCAAAACCTGCTACACGTTCCTTTACAGGTGTACCTAACATACCACTTGCTTTTACGACTCCAATACCATCAGGTGTAATTAAATCTGCATTTAATAATGTTTGATGGAATGCTTCATCCTTTTTTGCACACATAACAATTTCAGGATTTGCTGTTACTACCTGAAAAGTATGTGTTCGCTCCACTTCTAGTTGTTCTTTTAAATATTGGACCGTTTCATCCATTGTCATTGTAGAAAAAGGAACGCCTAGAATATCAACTGTTTGTACTGCCATAGTTAACTATCCTCTCTATCATTACAAGTTTTTGGCTATTAATTGCTTATATGTTTCCTTTGTATCTTCATATAGTTTTTGAAGTGAGAAGTTCATAATAGCATGCTCATAAATATGTTTCCCCATTGCTGCTAATTCTCCAGTTTTCCACTTATCATACGCTTCTTCTAAAGCTAATGCTAATGCCCTTCCATCATCTGTTGGCACAATCCATCCGTACGTTTCATCTACAATTAATGGTTCAATTTCTCCAGCCCTAGTCACAATTGATGGTACGCGTTGATTTGCCGCTTCTAATAAAACTAGTGGGAACCCTTCACTATGGGAGGTTAATAAATTCACATGTGACGACGCAAATAATTGTTTTACATCTTGACGATGCCCTAAAAACTCAACTTTATTATTAATCCCTTTTTCAGTAGCCAATGACTTTAGATTTTCTTCTAACGGGCCATCGCCAACTAACAATACTTTAATTTTCTCTAATTTTGTTCGTTGTAACGCATCAAATAGAACTTCATGTCCTTTCACAGGATGCAATCGTGCTACTTGGATTGCCGTAAATACATCTTCATCAATATTGAACATTTCTTTTTTATTATAACCTTCTGCTTTTTCCTTATCGTATTCAATTCCATTATAAATAACATGCATCTTTTCATTAGAAATACCTAAAGCAGCTAAACTTTTCTTTAATCTATTTGTTACAACAAAAAATAAATCTACATTTTTTAAGGATTTCAAATTTAATTTCGTAAAAACCCAACCTTTTAAGCCTTGTTTAGTAAAGTCTTCAAATGGATCACTATGAATAGTCGTTACCCATTTTGCCGTTATTCTCTTTTTCATTAAAGAAACATAGAAATTAGCCCTAGGACCATGCGTATGAACTATATCAAATTTTTCATTATTAATGAATTCGCTTATATTCTTTAAAATAGATAAATCATAGCGGGATTTTTGTGAAAACACATGGACTTTTATCCCTAACTCTCTTGCTTCTTTCGCAACAATTCCATCTTCAAATACCGCTAATTCTACTTCACCAGTTGGAAACTGATCGAGAAGTGAAATAATATGTGTTTTCCCTCCCCCATCTTCTGCTCCTGCATTCATATGCAATATCCTCATATTTTTTCCTCCTTTAAATCCTCGCCACATTTCCATCTATCTTTATTTTACTGTACTAAAAAATAAAAGCTAACAAAAGTTAGCTTTTATTTTAATCATTCAATTTCTAAGTCTACAATTAGATAAGCTAACACCACTACAAAGTAGATCCCAACTCCTGGTGCTGTTAAAATATGTCCTGCAATATAAGCAATACCTAATGCTAACAATAAGCTTGCTGCAATCATTCCATATTTTATATTAAATATCTCTTTAAACCTTGTAATAAATACTAATAGGATTCTTAAGCCGTAATAAATAAATGGAATCATTAGTAATGCAAAACCAATAATCCCAAAGTCATAAAACCAATCATGAAAGTCCATTTCAATTAGCTTTGGATCTGGCTGCTTTTGTTCATTATATTTAAAATTACCTGCATAACCCATTCCTAATAACTTTTGTGACGTTGGCGCTTCTTTAAAGAACTGCTTATGTCTTTCTTCATATACTTGACGTCCGCTGAAAATAAGATTTTCTTGATTTTCTTTCTTTTGCTCTTTCTCAAGCTCTTTCTTAACTTCCTCTTCTATCTTTGCCTTTTCTTCTGGCTTTTCACCTTTATGATGAGTTTCTTCTTTTGCTTTAAGTTCTTGCTCTTTTTTCAGCTTCTCTTTAATTTCTTTTTCTTTTTGACCTTGCTGTGCCACATTTTGCTCTGATAAATAGTTATTGTGAATGCCCATATTTTGTGCTAATGGCGTTTGTTTAAACGTTCCAACTACACCAGCTAATAGGACAATAGCAATTACTGCATTAAGCGCAAGGGATTTTTTGTTCGGATTTTTTCTATCAAATAATAATTGTAGTACAATGATCCCGATTGCTGCCGCTAACGTAGCACCAATTGAGCCCATTCCTACTTTCGTACCGACCTGAATTAATGAGTAAATCATTAAAAGCGATGGAATCCAATATAAAACGTGTTTCCAGCTCTTTGTCTTTTGAATAGAATATAGTACCACAATAGGGAAAATAATAGCTAAGATTGAACCTAGTTCATTCCCTGCATAGAACCAACCTCGAGAACCTACCTTCATCCATTCATAACTACCAAAGTCAGTAGATGTTGAAATAGAAATAACCATAATTGCGTTAATGATTAATGTAGAATATACAATACTATTTCGAACCTTATCACTAATATTAACTTTCTTTTTCAATGATTTTAAAGCTAAAATGTATGACCCCAGCATGATATATATATATAATGCTTTCGCAACGAATTTAACTTCTTCACCAAGTACAATAGGATCCTTAACTAGTTTGTTATTAATAAATCCTACCCCTAAAACTCCGGCTAATAATATAAGATAAATTAAAAACTTTCTATTTTCCTTCTCTTTTGCCTGAATTAAAATGTAAATACCACCAACAGCCATAATAAGGAATCTTACTAAAATTCCAACGGTAGCACTTGACTTTAATAAAGTGATGCTAAGAGACGTTAATAAATCTAAAACAGGCTGTAAAATAATAAAAAAGAGCAAAAACCGCTCAAATCTAACCCTAGCTTGATTTGCTAACATTCCAAGACCTCCATACAAAATCTTAACATTATCTTTTAATCATAATTTTTTATCATTCAAACACACCTAGCAATTATAACATAACTCATATTCAAATCGAGAACTATTTTTCCAGCTAAAACTAGCCAGGACAAGTATTAATCAGTAATAGAAATTACTGTCCTTTCGCTATACTCCCTATTTTTACAAAAGCTATCTAACAACCATCCCCTTATTTTTGTCAGTATATACATATTTTTTTATCATTTTATACAGATGTAAACAACATACCTAACATTGTAACATTTTACCAACTAGGTAACACCAAAAAAATGTAAAATTAATCTTTTCATATCTTCTTCAAATTACTTTATAGCTATTTTCCAAACATTTTCAAACGCTTTCTTTATGTATTTTATCCGTTTTTCTACATGTAGCGAAAAGTAATTGTTATTTCCAATACTTTAGTGTATATTTTTTCTCTGGAACATCTTTAAGAGGAAGGGATTAAGGCCATGTTATTAATCGATATATTTACGTTTCTTGGCATTATCGCCGCTGCCATTTCTGGTACATTAGTTGGTTTAAAAAAAGATTTAGATTTATTCGGTGTCCTTTGTTTAGCTGTAGCTACTGCGCTCGGCGGCGGTATTATTCGTGATATTATGATCGGTAACCTGCCTCCCGTCGCATTTGTTAAACCCATTTACTTTTTCGTAAGCGTATTATCAGCATTATTTACTTGTATGTTTTTTGAGCGTATCAATAAACTTCAAGTTGTTATTATGCTTTCTGATGCTGTTGGCTTAGGCGTTTTTACAGCTATTGGTGCAAATGCGGCAATGTCACATCATGTTGACGCCTCATTTTTAGTTGTTTCAATGGGAGTCATTACAGGTATTGGAGGCGGTATTTTGCGTGACATTTGCGCTCAAGATATCCCCTACGTATTCCGAAAAGAAATTTACGCCATCGCTTCTATTTTAGGGGCAATTAGTTTCCTAATCACATATGCAATGGGGGCACACGTATTGGCTTTCTATGTTTGTTTATTAGTAACATTCATTATTCGTGTTGTCACTGTCATATATAATGTACATTTCCCAGTTTTCTTTAAAACACATGCTAAAATTAATAAAGGTCATTAAGAGAATTCTATATGGAATTCTCTTAATTTATATACTATTCTACACACTAATATAGAGTAATTGCATATAAATATATATAATTATATTAGAACCAAAAAATGAAAACGCTTTACAAACAGGGGGAAGAACGATGCTTGGGGTTTTTAAAAAACATAACAATACAACAAACGTAAGTATACTTGAATTAAGTAAGAATCAACAAATCACTTTTAACGTTCCTACTAATTCTGAACTAAAAATTCAAATGGATATGCTACATATTTCAAAAGAAGATTTACAAATCGTAAAGGTACTACAACCTTTTATTTATGAAGAAATTGATTGGATTACTGAAAAATTCTATTCCAATATTACACAACAGCCTAATTTAATTACGATTATCGAACGTTATAGCTCTATTCCAAAACTAAAGCAAACTTTAAAAACACATATAAAAGAATTATTTAGCGGAGATATGCATGAAGACTTTATTGAACAACGTGTTAGAATTGCAAAAAGACATGTACAAATTGGGTTACATAGAAAATGGTATACTGCCGCTTATCAAGAATTATTCCGCTCTATCATGAAGATTTTAAAAACGAAAATTACAACAATTGACGATTTTTCTTATTCTATAAACGTAATAAATAAATTACTTACTCTTGAACAAGAACTCGTTATTGCGTCTTATGAATCTGAATATGAAAGAATGCAAAAAGAACTTGAAAAAGAAAAAGAAATAACAGCTATGACCATTACGCATATTGCAACAGAACTAGCATCTGTATCTGAAAAAACAAGCGCTTCTATTCAGCAGTTAACCGCTAAATCTGAAACGATTGTAGAAATCGCTAAAACAGGTACGTCATTAGCTACAACATCAGAAGAAAAAGCAAATAAAGGTAAAGAACAATTAAATGAGCAAAATAAACGAATGGAATACATTCAAACGAACATGGAAACGATTATTACAGATACACATGAACTTCTCGATATTTCTAACAAAATTAACGAAATTATAGATATTGTAAAATCAATTGCCGAGCAAACAAATTTACTCGCACTAAACGCTGCAATTGAATCTGCGCGCGCTGGGGAATTTGG
The DNA here is from genome assembly GCF_022663555.1 of Bacillus cereus group sp. BfR-BA-01381. NCBI lineage: Bacteria > Bacillati > Bacillota > Bacilli > Caryophanales > Bacillaceae > Bacillus > Bacillus cereus group sp. BfR-BA-01381. The sequence goes on along the minus strand of NZ_JAKUFR010000013.1, from coordinate 56,100 downwards.
CAAAGGCTTTTCTGTTGTAGCTGGAGAAATTAGAAAGTTATCAGAGCAAACGAAAGAATCTATATTTAACGTTACAAAGCTCGTTGAAAAAACAAATGAACAGATTGTTCGTGTCTCTTCTTCCGTGAAACAAATTAGCTCTCTCGTATCTGAAGGAACTGATAGTATGTCTGCAACGGATCAATACTTCCAAGAAATCGTAAAAGACATGTCTAACTCAAAAGAACAGAATAAAAAAATTGAAAATGAGTTAGAAACCATTTCACAAGTAATGAAAGGAATTCAAGACGATTCCTCAAAAATGGCTCTAACAGCTGATAGTTTACAACTAGAACTGAACCGATAGAGCGATTATGTCAGTAGAGATTCTTTATCTCTACTAGCTCTTAGTATTCATCTTCCATCCAAAAAAAGAATCCAAATTGGATTCTTTTTATTTTCTAAAGAATATTTTTTGACAATATACATAACTCATATAAACACCAAAGCTTTGCAAAATAAACAATGCTGGCACAATAAGATTATAATATGCCATATCGACTTGGAAGAGCTTTAACAATACGTATCCGCTAATTAATAATAAGAACAACATATATCCCTCGTTTTGTTGTTTCTTAATAAGGAAGTGTAATAGAGCGATAGTCATAAACAATGTTACCGCTATATATATCAGTTTTTCACATTTAAAAAGAATAGAATTTATTCCCTCATCTGAAAACTGATTTATCACCGGTTCTAAAAGTTTAAATCTTTCTCCCTCAATCTCTTTTAACTTTTGATCAATATGCTCTGTTACACTTTGATTTTTCGATACTTTTTCCTCACGTTGCGTTTTTCCAATTAAGATAGATTGAACATACGTCTCATTCGTAATCGTATATTGTGACAGTCCCATTGTCTTAATTCCATAATTCACACTAAAATGAGCACTATAAAACAGAATAAGTATCCCTATCGTCTTTAGTAACACTTTTTGTTTCGTTGCTGATTGAAACACTTCAATTAATAATACATATATCGTGATAAAAATAGGAAGAAATAATCCCATTGGGAAAATCATATTACTACATGCAAATAAAATCGCTGAAAACACCCACATATAAGGATGATCTAATCCTTTATATAAAAGTATGTAGCAAGCAAAATAAAATAAAAATATTGCAAGTGACTCAGGAGTTAATACGGAACTCATGAATATATTTGGAATATACAGAGCATAAAATGTGGAAGCAATACGACCGCATTCTTCTCCAAAAACCATTGCCGCAATACGATAAATAAAAAATGCAGTTCCTGCGCAAAATAACACATTAAATAGTTGTAAAGCAAATAATGTATCACCAAATATACGAATAATTACTGACTCATATATAATAAACGGCAAATGAGTTACAGTCCCTATATTATTACCAATTGCAATCTCCTTTGCAGACTCATACATCACTTTCATATCACCAATTATTGGAGTGTCTACAAATAACAGCATACTAAGCCTCACAACTATAGATATACTTATAAGAAAAATAAGAAATTGTTTGTCTGTAAAACGATATTGTAGAATTGATGCCACTAACAAAATGAGTATGACGAAAATTGCCAATATGATTGTTACACTTGTTGTACTTCCTCCAAAAAATTGCTTACTTGTCTCAAATGCTGTCCAACAACTATAAACAAAAAATGCGAGCATCGCACCAATCGTAATTTTATTGAAGAAAGATGAAAAATTTGTTTGTATATGATTCATATGTCCATTGCACCTCTATTTCCATTCATAACAAAACGATTCTATCATGAATGGGTACACGGCTGATAGGGAATTTCTATGACAAATACATAGTCATTACTTTTTACTTGCAATGTAAGCGAATCCTCTTTTACACTACATTTTAGATAAAATAAATTTTCTTTCAGTTACATGAATACAAATACAGAAGTTTAAATAATCCTCTTTTGGAATACGCTTTACTTTATTAAATATCTAATATGAGTAATCCACTTACACATATTATTCTGATTGAAAACAGACTATAGGGGCTGAATATATGGAAAAGAAATTCATGCGAGAATCAAAAGCAATTAAAACAACACGTGTTTTTCCTAACGATTTAAATAATCACCAAACACTTTTTGGAGGGAAATTATTAGCAGAAATTGATAGTATTGCTTCAATTGCGGCTGCAAGACATAGTCGTAAACATTGCGTAACAGCATCTATTGATTCAGTTGATTTTTTAACTCCAATTCACCAAGCTGATTCTGTTTGTTATGAAGCATTTGTATGTTATACAGGGAAATCTTCAATGGAAGTTTTCGTAAAAGTAATCGCTGAAAATTTATTAGCAGGCGAGCGTAGAATTGCCGCCACTTGCTTCATTACATTTGTGGCAATAAAAGATGGAAAACCTTCGTCCGTACCACAAGTACTTCCTGAAACTGAGGAAGAACATTGGTTACACACAACCGGTTCAGAACGCGCGGAAAATAGAAAAAAAGGACGTTTAAAAAGTAAAGAAATGGCTGAGGTTTTAACTTTAAATAAACCTTGGAATATTTAATACGATACTCTTCCATATACATGCATAGGTTCTTTCTTCCTTGCATGTATTTTTTATACAAAATATTCTCTCTTATCCTTTTATTCTCAATCTGTTCTCTTAAATCATGCACCAGCTTTTCCTTTATTTTGTTATACTGTTAATGGTATATTAAATAAAGTTCGTTTAAAAATAACCATAATATGATTAAGTATATAAGGGATGGTGCGGTAATGACTATTGAAGTACCAATTTCAATACCAAAAACGTTAATTATTATTCCAGCGTATAACGAGGAAGAAGCAATTGCAGATACATTAACAAGATTATTAAAACTAAAACAGCATTTTACTGGATTAAGCATTTGCGTTATTAATGATGGATCACACGATAAAACAGCTCAAATCGTAAAAGAATTTCCTGTTCACCTTGTGAATTTACCCTATAATCTAGGTATTGGCTCAGCTGTACAAACTGGATATAAATACGCATATGAGAATGGATATGATATTGCGATTCAGTTCGATGCTGATGGACAACATAACCCAGATGATTTATATAAAATTATAAAGCCTATCGCTGAAGATGAATGCGATATGGTACTAGGGTCACGTTTTACAGAAAAAACAGCATATAAAGGTAGTATTTCCAGAAGAATCGGTATTTTTTATTTTACTGCCCTATTGAAAGTACTAACAAAACAAACATTTATGGATCCAACTTCTGGATATCGTGCTATCAATCGAGAAGTAATTACAATTTTTGCACACAATTATCCAAAAGATTATCCAGAACCAGAAGTTCTTATTCATTTAAAAAAGAAAAAACTTCGCATTAATGAAATATCTGTAAATATGCAAGAGCGACAAGGTGGACAATCTTCTATCACACCTTTTAAATCTGCATATTACATGATTAAGGTAAGCCTTGCTATATTGATGCAAAAAATCGTGAAAGGTTGATAATAAATGCCTATAATTACCTTTTCATTCATCTTTATTTTATTATTATTATTATTAATTATTAATTCTATTCGTCGCGGAACTTTAGAAACGAAATATGCTGTTTTGTGGATTTTTGTTTGTATTGCAATGGCTATTTTAAGTTCTACCGATAAAATTATAAACTGGATTGGAAAACTATTAAAAGTAGAATATCCCCCTTCCATTTTATTTTTATTTGGATTATTATTCTGTTTCATCTTAATTTTTGACCTAACAAGAAAAATTTCTAAACAACATCATCAACTTGTAACATTAACGCAAGATTATGCGTTACTAAAGCAAAAATTACATGCGACTGAGCCAGACAAAGACTAACCTAATAGTTCAAAGCCAATATAAAAAAACCTCTTAATTTATTTCAAAAATTAAGAGGTTTTTTATTCTCAATAATCATTTATTCCCCTTCACAATCGTTACGATAAATATATCCTACTTACTAACTAAGTAAAAATAGTATAAATAAGAATTTATATGCAATAAACATATTAAAGCCGTTTGAAATACGAGAATTAACCATAAGCCACCACCTTTTTAATAGAAAGTTGATTTACAAAGTTTATATGCGTTAAAATTATACAGATGTTCTTGTAATCTTCTTCCTTTCAAAAGGCTTGTATATATGGTGCAAGACATAAAAAACTTGAGGAGATAAAAATTCTATGATGGAACAAAAACAACTTGTTTCTGTTGTCATACCTCTGTATAACACGGAAAAATATATTGAAGAAACGATGCAATCAATATTAGATCAAACATATAAAAACATCGAAATTGTAATTGTAGATGATGGGAGTAAAGATCAGTCACCTTCTATCGTAAAAAATCTTGCTGAAAAATACCCAGGGCAAGTAAAATACGTTCATCAAAAAAACCAAGGCGTTTCAGTAGCCCGTAATACAGGTATGGAAAATGCTAGCGGAGAATATGTCGCTTTCCTTGATAGCGATGACTTATGGCATCCAACTAAAATTGAGAAGCAAGTCGAAAGTATGCATAAAAACGAAATGGACGCGTGCTATTGTGGTTATATGAATTTCTACGAAGAAACAGGCGAGAAGGTTGAACATACAACAAACTTTATTAAAGGTGATATGACAAAAGCATTCCTAACGCATCAAGTTGTTGCTCAAACAAGTACTTGGATTTTCAAAAGATCTATCGTAATAGATCATAACATTCGTTTTACACCAGGATGTAGTTGGGGCGAAGACTTGGAGTTTTTATTTAAACTTATGAGTGTGACAAATGTATGTTATGTCGATGAATACTTAACATATTACAGAATCTTATCAGAAGGAAATCTTTCTTCTAAATATAAAGATTATGAATTAAAAACGGCAAAAGAGCTGGAAGTATTCAATCGTATGAAAGACTGGATACATAATAAATCTCAAGATTTCATTACAAAAGACCCTCAGTCACTTATTGAGATTCTTGAGACTTATTTATTTCCTTATACAGTCATCAATAACTCTTGTATATATATTAAAGAAAACTCTCAATTAGATAAATCACAAGTTCAATTAATCAAAAAAGATATAAAGAAATATTGCCGTAAAATCTATTCAAAGAATGGAAAGCGTAGTAAAAAACTATATGCAATGCTTTGGTTTGTACGAATTAAATTTCTGTTTTCTTAAACTGAAAATATAACGATACTCTCTTTCTGTGAACAAATTAAAATTACAAATAGGACAAGCTAACCGGGTCCTAAAGAATAGAAAGGTCTTTTCTCATGAAAACAAATAAAATTCTAAAAAATGCATCCTACCTCTTTGTAGGAAACATTACTGTTCGTTTTGTACTGGCTATTGCAACAATTCTCTTTGCAAGATATGTTTCACCAGATGAGTACGGGATGTTTACAGTTGCATTAGCAGTTTCCGCTGTCATTTGCTATTTTACGGATGCAGGTTTGACACATACGTTTATGCGTGAAGGAACAAGAAGCAACGCTAACATTAGCGTATTAATAAGCAGTTATTTACGAATTCGTTTAGTATTAGCTATCGTAATTTCTGTGCTCTTCGCCATTTTCGCTCAGTTCTTCTACACTGATGCTTACTTACGTGCCATGGTATATTGGGTCGTACTACCAACTATGTTTGGAGCTACTTTACAAGGGGTCGGGATGGCCTATTTCCAAGTAACAGAGCGTATGCAATTCACGGCGATTATTTCTGTACTACAAGGTGTGACGGCCGCAGCCGCTCTTCTGCTAGGGATGTCATTTAAATGGTCACTTATGATGGTTGCTGCTATGTACGGAATATCTAGCCTTGTAACAGGAGTCATTGCCTTTATAATGACAATCCGCTATACAACAATTCATAAGGGTTGGAATAAAGGCATTTTAGATCAATTACTTATTTTCACAGTCAATGGCGTTATCATTATGCTTTTACCGCAGTTAGGTCCTATTATCTTAGAAAAAGTTTCAACGAAAGCACAAGTTGGATTCTTTGGGGCCGCCTATAAAATACCTGCTGTACTTTACCAAATACCTGGTGTAATTGCAGCAGCCTTTTATCCAAAATTGTTTGCTTTTGGAAACGAAAATAATATTGATGAACATAGAAAGCTATCTCAATTCGAATTAAAGCTTATGTCTTTCTTAGGGATGGGAATTTCTATCCCGTTTATTGCCGATCCAAGTTTTTGGATTGTAACTCTATTAGGTGAAAAATATGCACCAGCTGGTGATGCCCTTGCAATTTTAGCCTTTATGGTCATTTTACAATCTATCAACTATCCGCTTGCTGATAATTTAACAACAGCTGGTCAACAATGGAAACGTGCAACAACTATGGCAATTGGATTAGCTGTCGCTATCATAAGTTACATCATATTAGGTAGCCAATTTGGAATGATGGGAGCTGCTGTAGCTGCTATCCTTACTGAGATTACATTATTAATCGGATTTTCATTATTCGTTCGTAAAGGATTTTCATTGCTATTCAAAGGAATAATATTCAATACACTAGCATTTATAATTAGTTATGCAATATACCGCACCGTACTAATTAGCTTACCACCACTAGTAGCTTTAGTACTTACTGGTATATTGTATGGCATTATTGGCCTTGCAATTGATCCACAAATACGTAGATTAATTTTAGGGTTTGTAAATAAAAAGCTAGGTAGATAAACAATAACAAGGCAAGCTTCTAAATTGTAAATAGAAGCTTGTTTTTTTACTTATATACAATTCCCCTTCATAATAAGAATTTCTAGGTACAACCCCAATATATTTCTCGTACTTCTCTCCACTTAATACAACTGGTTTTACCGTCAAATATAGTATTTCCACAAATTCTTTCATCTGCTTATCAAACAGACCAATGAACTGGATCATTCCTCTTTTTACAGTTATTATTCGTTTGGTATATCCCGTTAATTCCCGTATGTGTTAAATCAATTCCTCACCTGTAATGGCACCATAACCTGATATGTTCCAATTTTGTCCATAGGCCTCGTCATGTGAAGCTAATTCAACTATTGCTTTTGCACCAGCTGGTGTAAAAATATATTCACGGGCAATCTTTTTATCTTCAACAAAGCTAGACATTTTATTTGCAAGTATTCCTTTTAATGTATGATGGACAAGTGTGTTTTCTGCATTTGGACCATAAAAGTCTGGGAAATGAGCAATAAACATTCGTACATTAGCTTGTTTTGAAAATATATACATTTTGAAATGATGGCATTATATGAAAGAATTTAGTATCATGATTCAAGGTACTATTTCAAGTTGGACGGAGGATACTATGAGCTTATTAACAGTTGAAAAATTAGGACATACATTTGGCGATCGTACATTATTTAAAGATGTATCTATGCGATTACTAGCAGGTGAACACGTTGGATTAGTTGGTGCAAACGGCGTTGGTAAATCAACATTTATGAATATTATTACTGGTCAACTTATTCATGACCAAGGTCGTGTAGAATGGACACCGGGCACACATTACGGCTACTTAGATCAGCATACTGTTTTAACGCCTGGACGTACAATTCGTGACGTACTGGCGGATGCATTTTTACCGTTATTCGAAAAGGAAAAAGCTTTAAATGAAGTTACAGAAAAAATGGGAACTGCTACACCAGAAGAGCTAGAAGAACTTCTTGAGCAAATGGCAGAAATACAAGATGCACTTGAAGCAGGTGGTTTCTATTTACTAGATATGAAAATTGAAGAGGCTGCACGTGGTCTTGGAATTGATGCAATTGGTTTAGATCGTGATGTTTCAGCACTAAGCGGTGGACAACGTACAAAAGTATTGCTTGCAAAGCTATTACTTGAACAACCAGAAGTGTTATTACTTGATGAGCCTACTAACTATTTAGACGTTGAACATATTCATTGGTTAACAAATTATTTAAAAGAATACCCACATGCATTCTTATTAATTTCTCATGATACGGAATTTATGAACAAATGTGTTGATGTTATTTTCCATCTGGAATTCACAAAAATGACACGCTATACAGCGACATATGAAAAATTCCTAGAACTAGCAGAGATCAATAAAAATCAACATATAAACGCTTATGAAAAGCAGCGCGAGTTTATCAAAAAGCAAGAAGATTTCATTGCAAAGAACAAAGCCCGTTATTCAACAACAGGTCGTGCAAAGAGTCGTCAAAAACAACTTGATCGCATGGAACTTATTGATCGCCCGGAAACAGCAATTAAACCTGAATTCTCATTTAAAGAAAGTCGTGCAAGTAGTCGCTTCGTCTTTGAAGGTGAAAATGTAGAAATTGGATATACACATCCGCTACTACCAAAGCTATCAATGACAATTGAACGCGGTGAAAAAATTGCTATCGTTGGATGTAATGGTGTTGGTAAATCAACGTTACTAAAAACAATCTTAGGTAAAATTAAACCTTTAAGCGGTAAAACGAGTCTTGGGGACTTCTTAGAGCCTGCATACTTTGAGCAAGAGGTTAAAGCTGACAATATAACACCAATTGATGATGTATGGAATACATTCCCTGGCTTAGACCAGCATCAAATTCGTGCGATGTTAGCAAAATGCGGATTAAAAAATGAACATATTTCTCGCCCGTTAAGTCAATTAAGTGGTGGAGAACAAGCAAAAGTTCGTTTATGTAAACTAATGGGTGAAGAAAGTAACTGGCTACTATTTGATGAGCCGACAAACCATCTTGATGTTACAGCAAAAGCAGAACTTAAGAAGGCTATGAAAGCATATAAAGGAACAATCCTTCTTGTATGTCACGAACCGGACTTTTATGAAGATTGGATTACAAAGGTTTGGAACATAGAAGAATGGGCACAACAAAACTCTTAATTATCTAACCTGCCCTTTATACTGTAACTTAACGTACAAAGGGCAGTTAAGTTGAATCAGTAATAAATTTTGATAAGGAGTTTTCAAATATAATGGAAAGTACATTCTCTCTCAAACTTAATACGTTTTTTGTGAAAATTTTATTAGTACTATGTCTAATCATTTCTGGTGCTATCACATGGCATTCGGTAGCAGTGATTAAAGAACATGATGATACTAGCCTCTTAGTTTTAGTACCAGTCCTTATTCTAATAGGTCTTGTATTTTTACTTTTTGGCTATATTTCTAATAAATATATGTCAAAATTGGCATTTTCTATCTCACTAATCATTTTGGCTTTTTCTATTCGATTAATTTGGGTACTCAATATTCAAACCCCTGTAGAAACAGACTTTGCAATGATGTACCATAGCGCTATACAAGCTGCTAAAGGAGACTTTAGTTTCGCACAAAATACTTATTATACTTCATGGGTTTACCAACTTGGATTTACAATGTACCAAGCCTTTATTATTAAGTTATTTGGTGAAGGGACGTTTCTCTTAAAATTTTTAAATATAATCTATTGTACAGGAACAACATTACTAATTTATAAAATAACTTCTTATATATTTAATGAGTGGTCTGGACGAATAGCTGGATTACTATATGCATTTTATATCCCGAGTATTGTATTGAGTTCTGTACTAACAAATCAACACCTTGCTGTATTTTTATTTTATCTAGGCTTCTATTTATTAATTACAAAAGGCCTAAGCAATAAGTATACGTGGATTTTTATAGGGGCTATCCTAGCTTTAGGAGACATCATGCGTCCACTTGGTGCTATAATCTTAATTGCAATAACTATATATGTCTTTTTACAAGGTATATTAGGAAAATCAAGAAAAGAAATTTTTATTTCTGTAAAAAAACTTGGTGGCATTTTGATTGTATTTTTCCTTTTACATCAAATTGTAAGTTATTCATTTATATATTCCGGAATCACACAATACCCTCTCTCTAATCGCGATCCGCTTTGGAAATTCACAGTAGGATTTAATCATGAAACAAAAGGTAGCTATTCTGGTACAGATGCGGAATATATTATGTCCCTTAAACTTGGCGAAGAACGAACTGCGGCCCAAAAAAAGCTAATTCAAGAGCGACTATCTGATCCACAGAAGGTTTTATCTTTATTTGGGGATAAATTTGTACTCATGTGGGCAGATTATGACTCCGCACCATTATGGAGCCTAGTAACATTGGAAAAGACAGATAAGGATATGGTGTCATTAAAAGAGGATCTTACAAAATATGAAAAGTATATGTATACTGCGGCTATGATATTTAGCACATTATCACTCCTTTATCTCATCCTAACTAAACAAAATAAAACACATTACACTCTATTTTTATTACTAATAATCGGTTATGTAGCTATTCATTTCTTAATCGAATACCAAACAAGGTACCGATACTTCATTATCCCTAGCTTTACAATAATTCAAGGCTACGGAATATATATTTTTTATAGTCTAATATCGAAAAAGAAATTCTCATAAAAAGAAAATAAGAAAATACCTTTCAAAATATTTATAATTGCCCTCAATTTTACTTATAATTTACATTTTGAGGGCAATTTTTTTATGATTAATTTCATTTAAAACTTGAAAATATGGTATAATTTTTATTTGTTGTATATGAATAACACTTCTATATTTTTTGTTTTACTTATATATTATTATAAACATGAGGATATTATTATGGAAAAACTCTTAAAGTTTGGCTTAGTAGGGATCTTTAATACACTCATTACAATTATTAGCTTTTGGATATTATTAAAATTCGGTATGAACTACCTTATTGCGAATACCATTGCCTATTCAATTGGTGTTGCCAATAGCTACTATTGGAATAAAAATTGGGTGTTTAAACCTAATAATAAAGGCTCGTCAATGTTCTTTAAATTTCTAACTGTAAATTTAATTGTATATGCTTTTAATACATTATGTTTATTTATATTAGTAAATAAACTTACCTTTAATGCATTAATTGCACAGATCTTCGCAATTGGTTTCGGAATGGTTATAAATTTTGTACTTAATAAAATTTGGACATTCAACCAAACTAAAAAGGTGACTAATTAAATTTGAACAACTTATTAAAAATACGGAGGATGCAACATGCAAAAATTAATTTCGGTTGTAGTTCCTATGTACTTCGAGGAAGAAGTAGCACAAGAATGTTATAACCGTTTAAAGTCCGTTATGCTTCAAAATAACATTAATTACGAATTTGTCTTTGTAAACGACGGTAGTACAGATCGCACAATGGAAATCTTATCTGAGATTGCAGCAAATGATTACCGTACAAAAATTGTTAATTTCGCACGTAACTTTGGTCACCAAGTAGCTGTTACAGCTGGTATTGCTGCCGCAAAAGGTGATGCTATTGTAATTATAGATGCAGACTTACAAGATCCACCTGAAGTTATTCCTGAACTTATTGCAAAATGGGAAGAAGGATATGAAGTTGTTTATGCAAAACGTAAGCAACGTAAAGGTGAAACTTGGTTCAAACTTTTAACAGCTAAGTATTTCTATAAATTCTTAAACTACATGTCTGATATCGATATCCCAAAAGATACTGGTGATTTCCGAATCATCGACCGTAAAATAGCTGATGTTTTCAATCAAATGACTGAGCGAAATCGCTTCATCCGCGGTATGATGTCTTGGGTTGGCTTCCGCCAAACATATGTTGAATATGAACGTGATGAGCGCTTTGCTGGTGAAACAAAATATCCATTAAAGAAAATGATTAAATTTGCATCTGACGGCATTATTGCATTTTCGACAAAGCCATTACGCATCGTTATGTCTTTAGGTTTATTATCAGTTCTTATTTCTATAATTGTCTTACTATATACAATTACTGTGAAAGTCTTTGGACATGGCACGCAAACAGGTTGGGCGTCCATTATGGTTGCTATTACATTCTTTAGTGGTATTCAATTACTTGGTCTTGGAATCGTTGGCCAGTATATTGCTCGTATTTATGACGAAAGTAAAAACCGTCCGATTTATATCGTAAAAGAAACAATTAACATTGATGAAGAAGAGACAGCACTGCAAAAAGAAAAAGTGAATGCATAATAAAAAGGTAACAATGAAAACTATCATTGTTACCTTTTTATATTGTAATAGCCCATAAGCCTCAAACGAAATTCTTTTAAAGTTGGATATGCCTCTAAATTAAACAACATCCCTTGGATAACCGGAATTCTTGGATTTTGCATCCTCATTTCTGCCTCCAAAACATCTAATGTAACAAGCAATTCCTCATCTTCTAATTGATCCGCTAAAGTACGTTTAAACACAATAATTTCTTTTAAAAAATGTTCCTTAACCTGCTCCTTAATAAGCTCTGATTTACAAAGAAATTCTCCAAGCTTTTCTTCATGTAACACAGGTTCTTCTGAAGATTCTACCAATCCATCTACTAAATGATCCACTCTTTTCAAAATAAAAGCAGAGACGTAAGATAAGTCTATTTCTGGCGCTTGTAAAATAATTAGTTCTAAATATCCACGGCATATGCCTTCTACCATAATGACTAAATCTAATAAATATGGCATAACCTTATCACCATAAATAGACAGTAAACTATTCCGATAAAATGCGTGAGACTCTAACTTCATCCGCATCATAAATTCTTCTACTTCTTTATTAAAAGGAATCGCGTTTTCCCTTGCATGCATAATAATAAATTCTTTATGCTTTTGTATATCATTAAACTGGCAATGCAATTGTTTTGCAAATTTTTCACGTGGCAATAACGACTCTTTTTCAATTTCCATCATTTTGTTTTGAATCTTGTCATAGTAATATCGAAGTGTCGCTAATAAAAGTTCCTCTTTTGATTTAAAGTATAAATAAAAGGCTCCCTTAGATATGCCACAAGCTGTCACAATTTCCTGCACCGATGTCGCATTTACACCCTTAGTCGCAAATAACTTCATAGCCATCTCTATAATTAAACGCTCTTTGTCTTTCATATCATGTCTCTCCTAAATTTAATCTCGCATCTTATTATGAATGTATTATACCATCCCTTTTCATTGACGGCTGACCAATTAGTCAGTTATATTATGTATTAGACTGACCAGTTGGTCAATATAATACAAAGGGAGCGCAAACATGAACAAAATTATTAATTTTTCGTTAAAAAATAAGTTCGCAGTTTGGCTACTAACCATTATCGTTACCATTGCAGGTATTTATTCTGGGCTGAATATGAAGCTGGAAACAATTCCTGATATTACAACACCTGTTGTAACAGTAACCACGGTTTATCCTGGTGCTACACCAGAAGAAGTAGCTGATAAAATTTCAAAACCGATGGAAGAGCAACTGCAAAATTTAAGTGGTGTAAACGTTGTTAGTTCATCATCTTTTCAAAATGCATCTTCTATTCAGGTAGAATATGATTTTGATAAAAACATGGAAAAAGCTGAAACAGAAATAAAAGAAGCTCTCACAAATGTGAAACTGCCAGAGGGCGTAAAAGATCCGAAAGTTTCACGTGTAAACTTCAATGCCTTCCCTGTTATTTCATTAAGCGTAGCAAGTAAAAATGAATCTTTAGCTACCTTAACTGAAAATGTAGAAAAAAATGTTGTTCCAGGATTAAAAGGACTTGATGGGGTCGCATCTGTTCAAATTTCAGGTCAACAAGTAGATGAAGTACAACTTGTCTTCAAAAAAGATAAGATGAAAGAATTAGGTTTAAGTGAAGATACTGTAAAAAATGTAATTAAGGGATCGGACGTATCTTTACCACTTGGTTTATATACATTTAAAGATACAGAAAAGTCAGTTGTTGTAGATGGAAATATTACAACAATGAAAGCATTAAAAGAATTAAAAATCCCTGCTGTTCCTTCATCAGCAAGCGGTCAAGGTAGTCAAACTGCTGGAGCTGGTGCACAAATGCCACAAATGAATCCAGCTGCTATGAACGGGATTCCGACAGTTACATTAGACGAAATTGCTGATATTAAGGAAGTCGGAAAAGCAGAATCTATTTCTCGAACAAATGGAAAAGAAGCAATTGGAATTCAAATTGTCAAAGCTGCTGACGCCAACACAGTTGATGTTGTAAATGCAGTGAAAGATAAAGTAACAGAACTTGAGAAAAAATATAAAGACCTAGAGATTATTTCAACATTCGACCAAGGTGCACCTATTGAGAAATCAGTAGAAACAATGCTGAGCAAAGCCATTTTTGGTGCTATTTTTGCGATTGTTATTATTATGCTGTTCCTACGAAATATCCGAACAACATTAATCTCTGTCGTTTCCATACCACTTTCTTTATTAATTGCTGTATTAGTCATAAAACAAATGGATATTACACTTAACATTATGACGCTCGGAGCAATGACAGTCGCTATCGGGCGCGTTGTGGATGACTCCATTGTTGTTATTGAAAATATTTACCGACGTATGTCGTTATCAGGAGAGAAACTACGCGGGAAAGATTTAATTCGTGAAGCTACGAAAGAAATGTTTATTCCGATTATGTCTTCTACCATTGTAACAATTGCTGTATTTTTACCGCTTGGACTAGTAAAAGGTATGATTGGTGAAATGTTCTTACCATTCGCCTTAACTATCGTCTTCGCTTTATTAGCATCGTTGCTAGTAGCAGTTACAATCGTACCGATGCTAGCTCACTCTTTATTTAAGAAAGAGAGTATGAGGGAAAAAGAAGTACATCATGAAGAAAAACCAAGTAAATTAGCAAATATTTATAAACGCATACTTGCATGGGCTTTAAATCACAAAATTATTACATCAAGTATCGCTATCCTTCTATTAGTTGGTAGTCTTGCACTTGTGCCAATCATTGGTGTAAGTTTCTTACCATCTGAAGAAGAAAAAATGATCATTGCAACATACAACCCTGAACCAGGTCAAACGTTAGAAGACGTTGAAAAAATTGCAACGAAAGCTGAGAAGCACTTCCAAGATAATAAAGACGTCAAAACAATTCAATTCTCATTAGGTGGCGAAAACCCAATGAGTCCTGGTCAATCAAATCAAGCAATGTTCTTCGTACAATATGATAACGACACAAAAAACTTCGAAAAAGAGAAAGAACAAGTCGTTAAAGATTTACAGAAGATGTCTGGGAAAGGCGAATGGAAAAACCAAGACTTCGGGGCAAGTGGCGGTAGTAACGAAATCAAGTTATACGTTTACGGAGATAGCTCGGAAGACATTAAGCCTGTCGTAAAAGATATTCAAAACATAATGAAGAAAAACAAAGACTTAAAAGATATAGACTCTAGTATTGCAAAAACATACGCAGAATACACTTTAGTCGCAGATCAGGAAAAGTTAAGTAAAATGGGTCTAACGGCTGCACAAATTGGAATGGGACTTTCTAATCAACATGATCGCCCTGTTCTGACAACAATTAAAAAAGACGGTAAAGATATCAATGTATATGTAGAAGCTGAAAAACAAAATTATGAAACAATCGATGACTTAACAAATCGTAAAATTACAACGCCACTTGGTAATGAAGTGGCTGTAAAAGATGTGATGACTGTAAAAGAAGGTGAAACTTCGAATACAGTGAAACACCGCGATGGCCGTGTTTATGCGGAAGTAAGTGCAAAACTAACATCTGATGACGTTTCAAAAGCATCCGCCGCGGTTCAAAAAGAAGTAGATAAAATGGATCTTCCTTCTGGCGTAGATGTTTCTATGGGAGGCGTTACAAAAGATATTGAAGAATCATTCAAACAACTTGGCTTAGCGATGTTAGCTGCGATTGCTATTGTATACTTCGTTCTTGTCGTTACATTTGGCGGTGCTCTTGCACCATTCGCAATTTTATTCTCGCTACCATTTACAATCATTGGAGCTCTTGTTGCCTTATTAATCTCTGGTGAAACGTTAAGTGTCTCTGCAATGATCGGTGCCCTTATGTTAATCGGTATCGTTGTAACAAACGCAATCGTGCTTATCGACCGCGTTATTCATAAAGAAAATGAAGGTCTATCAACACGTGAAGCTTTATTAGAAGCTGGTGCAACACGCCTTCGCCCGATTTTAATGACTGCAATTGCAACAATCGGTGCTCTTATCCCGCTCGCATTAGGATTTGAAGGTAGCGGCTTAATTTCTAAAGGACTTGGTGTAACAGTAATTGGTGGATTAACAAGTTCAACATTATTAACACTTCTTATTGTTCCAATCGTTTATGAAGTATTAAGCAAATTTAAAAAGAAAAAAGTAAAATAACCAAAAAATAACCTCGCTAACTGCGAGGTTATTTTTTATTTCCAAACAAGATTAGGAAATCACCATAGCCTTCTTTTTCTAATTCCTCTTTTGGAATAAATCGAAGAGCTGCTGAATTTATACAATAGCGAAGTCCATTCGGTCCTGGACCATCTGGAAATACGTGCCCGAGATGTGAATCTCCTTCCTTACTTCTCACTTCTGTACGCGTCATATTATGACTCACATCCATTTTTTCCTTCACACTAGCTGATATAACTGGCTTCGTAAAACTAGGCCATCCACATCCACTATCAAATTTATCTAGAGAAGTAAACAAAGGTTCACCTGAAACGATATCTACATAAAGACCTTCTTCTTTATGATTCCAATACTCATTTCGAAATGGTGGTTCTGTACCATTTTCCTGTGTTACATAAAATTGCATCTCATTCAGTTTTTCCTTTAAATGAGCATTATCCTTTGGCCAATGCTGCTTAATAAACGCATCTCGCCCTGAGCCTTTACGGTATAACTCGTAGCGGAATTCATTTTTTTTATGATATCCTTGGTGATATTCCTCTGCGGGATAAAACGTAGCAGCTGGCAATATTTTTGTCGCAATCGGCTTTGAAAAGCGCCCACTCCTTGCAAGCTCTGCTTTTGAAGCCTCTGCTTTTTTATGTTGTTCTTCATTATGATAAAAAATCACTGTTTCGTAAGACTGTCCGCGATCGTGGAATTGCCCACCTACATCAGTCGGATCAATTTGTCTCCAATATATATTTAATAACTCCTCATACGGCATTTTATTTGCATCAAATGTAATTTGTACTGCCTCATAATGTCCCGTCGTTTCTGAACATACTTCTTTATATGTTGGATTCTCTTTATGACCACCTGTATAGCCAGAAACAACCTTTATAATGCCTTCCATCTCTTCAAATGGCGAAACCATACACCAGAAGCACCCTCCAGCAAATGTAGCTAATTCTACCTTTTCATTTACAGCCATTATTTCACCCCTATTCTATCTTCTTCTTACAGTATGGCATAAGAAACATCATGTTATAAAAGAAAAAGCATCGAATATCGATGCTTTTTTCTCTTCACTTTATTTTTTTCCAGCGTCCTTCTCCATTTCATCACTTGTCACATCTAAGACATCTAATAAGAAAATGAAGATTGGAATACCGATAATTAATCCCCATACACCTAAGAAGTGTTCCGAGAAGATTAATACCATAAACGTATAGAAAATTGGTAAGTTTGTTTTTTGCGACATAAACTTCGGATTTAACACGTAACTTTCAAGCGCATGAATGACTGTTACGATAACTAAAATATAAACAACGTACATAATACCGCCGATATTGTAAGCAATCATACAAAGCGGGAATAACGAAATGATAACCCCAGCTACTGGAATTAAACCAAGTAAGAAGATCATTAACGCTAAACCTAATAATTGTGGGAATCCTAATATCCATAATGCAATAACGGATAAAACGCAGTTAACAACTGCAATTAAAAATTGTGCCTCAATTACTTTTCCGAATGAACGTGCAAATTTCTTACCGAAGTACTCGATTTCAGTATAGAAAATTGCAAGTCTGCTCTCTTTAAATTTTGCAGTAAAAGCAACGATACGAGCTTTCTCCAATAAGAAAAATAAACTTAAAATTAAAGAAAGTAACACTTGAAGGCCAAATTTCCCAACATTCGTAATCGATTTATACAAAATGTCAACACCTTGTCCTACATACTTCGAAAGTTCCATATGATTAACAGCATTAACTGCATACTTAATTAATTCACTGTCCGGTGGGTTTCTTAAAAATACGTTAAATTGATAAATCAATTGTGAAATTTGTATCGTTAATACTGGTAAATATTTAAATAGCGTAATAGCAATTCCGCCAATTAACATAACATATAGAAATGCTATAATGAGCTTTCGATTAATGGGCATAAAGTGGTCTAATTTGCGAGAAATAAACTTTTGGAATCGATCCATTAAATACGTAAGAATAAACGTAATTAATATTAAATTCAACATACTTTGCAGCCCATATAATACGAGAGCAAGTATTACTAATACGAGTAACCTCTGAAATCCTTTGCTTTGAAACAGGTTTTTTATTTGCATAATCGACGAGTACTCTCTCCTGTCCTATAAAGTAAAACGTTAATAAGTAGATTTTTCTCTCTTTTCTACTTTTAATTATTCATTCATATTAAGATTTTTATAAGCTCATTATACGCCTACCTTAGCAGATCTATAGTAGCTTACTTCTTATTTTACAATACAATGACCTAATTCAAAACGTATTCTACACAGTATTAATGAAGATTTAAGGAAACTTACATTTTTTCAAAATAGGTCTTACCACTACTGTAACATAAAAAGCAAGCTATCAGTAGAAATCTGTCCTACAAATAGCTTGCTTTTCTCATTTTTTAAGTAAGTTTTACTATCCAATGAATGGCATGAACATCGGTATGACAACTACCGTTACAACTCCAACTACTGTTACAGCAATACTTGCCATAGCTGCCTCTACTTCACCCATTTCAATTCCTACTGCCACTCCTAATGCATGACCTGCTGTTCCCAGTGCTAAACCTTTTGCAATTGGATGTTTCACTCTAAATGTTTTTAAGAATAACGCTCCTAATGCGTATACGATAACTGCGTTAAAGATTACTGCAAACGATGTAATTGCTGGTATACCACCAATACTTTCAGAGATTGGTAACGCAATTGCTGTTGTTGCCGCTTGTGGTAACATTGAATTCATTACTGCTGTATCTAGGCCAATTGCTTTTGCAACAATGAACACGACAATTACTGAACAAATAGATCCAACCACGATAGCTGATAAAATTTGCCACCAATATTTTTTCAACTTATCCACTTGTTTATATAATGGAATTGCAAACGCAATTGTTGCTGGCTCTAAGAAAAAGCTAATCATTTTTCCACCAGTATTATATTCTTCGAAAGTAAAGTTACCTACTTTTAAAAAGACAATCCCTAATACCATCGCTACGAATAATGGTGTGAATAAGAAGAACCCTTTTGAATGCTTGAATAATAATGTTCCGATTCCGTATGCGATTAATGAAACGACGATTCCGAAATATGGAGTCATTGTGCTTGCCATGTTCATTCCCTCCTAACAATATATACCAAAAATAGTTACGCAACTTTTCCGTGCTTGCGTCCTTTATTTACTACTTTCAATTCTTTTGTATCTTCTGTTTCTTTTTCATCTTTTCCTAAAATAAATTGTGCAAATAATCCTGTTACAGCGAGTAAAATAACTGTCGCGACAACAATTACAGTTAAAATTTGTACAAAATATTGTCCCATTACACCAAGAGAATTAATAACCGAAATACCTGATGGGACGAAAAGGAATCCGATAATACCTGTTAAAGCTGTTCCAAGTGATTCAACTTGTTCCAATTTAATAACCTTTAAACATAATAGACTAAATAAAATGACTAACCCGATTACCGATGAAGGCATCGGAATTGGTAAATGTGTTGCAATAATATTAGAAACTAACATAATAGCTGAGAATATGAATGCTTGTGATAAGAAACTATATACTTTTTTCGTACTCATTTTGGCCACCTCTTTCGATTTGGTACCTTTATTGTATAGGATATACTCGCCTTAGTAAGCGTTTACATAACAGAACGTCAAATATACAGAATCAGTTACACATATAAAAGGCTGAAATACAAAAGCTGCTTCTTAAATGCGAAGCAGCTTCTTGAGTTCTTTTGCATATGTACGACTAACAGGTACTTTTGATCCTTCTTTCATAATTAAATTATAAGTAGAATTGAACCACGGCTGGATTTCAGTAATATGATTAATATTTGCAATAAAGCTACGATGTACACGCATAAAACTTGCTTGCGGCAACTTCTTTTCCAAAATCACAAGTGTATCGTGTGTTATATATGTGTCCCTCATTGTTTTTACTGTCACTTTTCCATCCACAAGCCCTACATATATAATATCTTCAATATTTACAAGTACGATTGATTCTTCAATTGGTAATGCTAATTTATGCATCTCTGCCGTTACATCTGCCCCTTTTATTTCTTGCTTCGTTTCTATTTGCGACTGCTTTTGTTTTTTATACTTCTTTAATGTTTGTACAATACGTTCTTCATCAAATGGCTTTAAAATATAGTCTAACGCATCTACTTCAAATGCTTGCAACGCGTATTGATCATAGGCAGTCGCAAATACAATGGCAGGTGGATTTTTCATCTTCTTTAATATATTCGCAATTTCAAATCCGTTATCATCAGATAACTGAATGTCTAGGAAAACAATATCTGGTTTGTTTTTCATTAGCTCTTCTAATGCATCCTCTACACAATCAGCCTCACCAATTATCTCAACTTCCTTCGTTCTTTCTAATAAATACTTTAGTTCATCGCGTGCTAACATTTCATCATCAACTACTAGTACTTTTAACAATCTGCTCTTCCTCCCCTACTTTTTTTGGAATAACAAAAGTAATCTCTGTCCCCTCATTTAATTCACTTTCGATATGAAGCATCGTTTCTTTTCCAAATAACCCAATAAGACGTTCATTAATATTATATAAAGCTGTTCCAGTCCCTTTCTTGGACGAAACTACCATCTTTCCTAATTGTTCTAAACGTTCTTCCTCAATTCCTTGCCCATTATCTTTTACTTCAAAATGAACCATACCCTCTTTTTCAAAAACATGCACTTCCACTTCACATACTGGTTGCTTCTTCGGGAAAGCGTGTCGCAACGCATTTTCAACCAATAGTTGAAGAACAAATGGTGGTACTAAAGTTGTCTTTAGCTCATCCTCAATATACATCTTTACTTCATACTTATTTGGGAACCTTGCTTGTTCTAGCGATAGGTATGCCTGTACATGGTTTAATTCTTGTTCTAGTGGAATCAATAACTGACGTGCGCCTTGCAAATTACAACGGAAATACACGCTAAGTTGTAACAATAACTTCCTTGCCTTCTCTACATCTGTTCGGCATAAAGCTGATACTGTATTAATCGCATTAAATAAAAAGTGCGGGTTAATTTGTGCTTGTAATGCCTTTATTTCCGCATCTTGCAATAATTTACTTTGCAACTCGGCTTCCCCTAATTCAAGTTGTGTAGAGAATATTTTTGCTAATCCTTCTGCTAATTCCTCTTCCACACGACTTAACTGGTTAGGATTTTTGAAATACAGTTTTAATGTCCCTATCGTATTTCCATGTGAAGTTAGCGGAATAACAATCGCCGCTTGCAAAGGGCATCCTTCATGTTGACAATTAATGACCTCACGTGATTTTGCTTTCATTATTTTCCCTGTTTGTAACACTTCTTTCGACAAACCAGTTATTAAACTATGTGAAGGAATATGGTGATCTGATGCTAATCCAACATGAGCTAATATTTTCTCTGTATCTGTTAAGGATACCGCATCTGTTCCTGTAAAACGGTGAATAATTTGTGCCACATGCTTACATGATTCTTCTGTTAAGCCTTGGCGAAAATACGGTAACGTTTTATCTGCAATACGTAATACCTTATGAGTCTGAAGTGCCTTTGCGTTCTCTTCCTGACGCAATATAGCTTGTATCATAGAAAGTAAAATAAAACTTCCAAAACTATTTACAAGGATCATTGGTATCGCAATTGTTTTCACAATACTCATTCCATCTTCTACAATTAATAAGATCATAATCATTTCTAAAGAAACGATAAACACACTTAAAACCGCTGAAAATTTAGGCGTAATTGTACGATTATACTTTTTAAAAATGTATCCAATATAACCTGTTATAACCCCCGCTAAAATTGAAGAGATTGCACAGCTTAGTGCAGTCGTCCCGCCAAGCATATAACGGTGAATACCAGCAATTGATCCTACTCCAATTCCGACGATAGGGCCACCAAGCAATCCACTAATTCCAACACCCATAATACGTGTATTCGCGATTGTGCTCGATGAAGAAACACCCTGTAGCCAATTTTCATTCATAATCGTATTTCCTGCTATTTCAATTCCTGTGTAATTGCTTACAATTGTAAACACCGAAAAAATACAAATAAGCTTAAGCTTATCTACATACCCATCTTGCTTATGAAGAAGGCGCCTGAACGTTTTAATATGAGAAAGTAAAAACCCTAAAATAACAATAAGCCCGACACGTTCAATCATCATAAGTACTAAATTTAGCATCTGTGATTCATTCCTTTTTATATGAGTTAGTTTTATTATCGGAAAATAATGAAGTGGGCGTCAAGAAGAATGAAATATCTTTTGTAATATTTTACACATAACAATTCCCGCTCTATTTGACAATCTAATAGAAGAGTGCTAAAAATAAAGTAATATAATACAGTCCTTTAACCCAACCCCGTGAGGTTGAGAAGGAAGTCGGAATATACTATACGTATGGCCTATTTTAGGAATACGTATGCTTTTTTGGCCTTCTCATCATATCAGGTGAGAAGGCCTTTTGTTATTCTTCCATAGCGACTGTAGAAGAAAATAAGGGGGAGTAATGATGAACGTCACTACTGATGTACAATCAACAACAGAGGAAACGAAAGAGAAAAGATATAAAACATTATTTGGGTCTGCGTTAGGATATGCAGCAGAAGGCTTAGATATGTTGCTCTTATCTTTCGTACTCGTCTACATTTTAAAAGAATTTCATTTAAGCCCTGTTGAAGGTGGAAACTTAACTTTAGCTACCACAATAGGAATGCTAATTGGGTCTTATTTATTTGGATTTATTGCTGATTTATTTGGGCGTATCCGTACGATGGCCTTCACAATCTTACTATTTTCACTCGCAACAGCACTTATTTATTTCGCAACAGATTATTGGCAATTATTAATTCTTCGCTTTTTAGTGGGGATGGGAGTTGGTGGTGAATTCGGGATTGGAATGGCCATCGTAACTGAAACATGGTCTAAAGAAATGCGTGCTAAGGCGACATCTGTTGTTGCACTTGGATGGCAATTTGGCGTACTAGTAGCTTCACTCCTTCCAGCATTTATCGTCCCGCATTTTGGATGGAGAGCTGTTTTCCTATTTGGACTTATTCCCGCTTTATTAGCTGTTTATGTACGAAAAAGTTTAAGTGAACCGAAAATATGGGAACAAAAACAACGATACAAAAAAGAATTGTTACAAAAAGAGGTTGAAGGCAGTTTAACAACTACTGAGGCTGAACAACTAAAACAAATGAAAAAGTTCCCACTTCGAAAGCTATTTGCAAATAAAAAAGTAACAGTAACAACTATTGGCCTTATTATTATGTCATTCATCCAGAACTTCGGATATTATGGTATCTTTACATGGATGCCAACTATTTTAGCGAATAAATATAACTATACATTAGCAAAAGCTAGTGGTTGGATGTTCATCTCTACGATCGGTATGTTAATTGGAATTGCAATTTTTGGAATTCTAGCTGATAAAATTGGTCGCCGTAAAACTTTTACAATCTATTATGTCGGTGGTACTATATACTGTCTCATTTACTTCTTCTTATTCACAAATCCAACATTATTGTTATGGGGCAGCGCATTGCTTGGATTCTTCGCAAATGGCATGATGGGAGGATTCGGAGCAATTTTAGCTGAAAACTATCCTGCTGAAGCTCGCTCTACAGCAGAAAACTTTATTTTCGGTACAGGACGTGGTTTAGCTGGCTTTGGACCTGTTATTATCGGATTACTTGCTGCAGGTGGTAATTTAATGGGCGCATTATCTCTTATCTTCATTATCTATCCAATCGGTTTAATTACAATGCTACTATGTGTCCCAGAGACGAAAGATAAAGTATTAGAATAGCTTGAAACTGCACAGAGTATGATCTTAGTTAAATAAATAATAAAGAGGAAGCATTTCATTTGAAATGCTTCCTCTTTTTATATGAATACAATTATTTATTTTGATCTACTAGCTTTTTGGAACAAGAAGCTAGTTTTATCTTCTTCTTTTACAATGCCTTGTTTTAATGCTAGTTCCCCTGCAACTTTAGGCGCTAGCCATAGCATTGGGAACAATAGAATAGATACCGGGACAGCTGTTACTACGATGAATGATTGTAAGGCGTTAATACTTCCCTCACCCATGTATAACAGAATTGCAGCAACTGCTCCCATAATAAGCGACCAAAAAATTCGTAAGCTAATTCTAGGATCTCCATCTCCAGTCACTGCCATCGAAATCGAATAAGCCATTGAATCTCCTGTTGTCACTACAAATAAAATTGTTAATAAAAGAAATGCCGGCCCAATAATATGAGAGAGTGGCAGTTGCTCTGTAATTGCAATCATAGCAGCTGGCATACCCGATTCACTTAATGCACTAGAAATAGAACCAGGCTTCATTAATTCATAAAACACACCTGATCCTCCCAGAATTGTAAACCAAAATGTTGTAATAATAGGTGCAATAATTCCAATTGCAACGATGATTTCTCGAATCGTTCTTCCTCTTGAAATACGGCTCACTAAAATTGCCATCATCGGTCCATATCCAATAAACCATCCCCAGAAAAAGATTGTCCACGACCCTAACCAACCTGTATCACCGCGGTATGTGCTCATTGGAATAAATTCATTTATATAAAATCCAAACGAAGATACAAACGAATCAATAATAAATCCACCTGGTCCACATAATAATACAAATACCATTAATAAAATCGCTAATTTAACATTTAAATCGCTTATAATTTGAATCCCTTTATTAATTCCTGTTACTGCAGATATAGTAGAAACCGCAACTACACAAATAATAATTGCTAATTGAGTAGTAAAAACATCAGGAATATTAAACAATGCTTGTAGGCCATAACTTGCTTGTAAGCCTAAAAATCCGATCGGTCCAATCGTCCCTGCAGCTACCGCAATAATGGCAAATGCATCAATCATTGTTCCAAGCAAACTCTTTCGCAATTTCTCACCAAAAATAGGATATAAAAGCGTTCGAGGTTTTAACGGCATACCTTTATGATAATGCCCATACATCATAACTACCGCACTGATTGTACCTAAAATCGTCCAAGCCAAGAAACCCCAATGCATATAACTTTGTGCTAAAGCAGGCATTACTGCTTCTTTCGTTCCAGCAGATATACCTTCATGTATCGGCGGCACCGTCATCAAGTGGTACATTGGCTCTGCAGCTGCCCAAAAAACGCCACCTCCGGCAAGTAATGTCGACATAATAATAGCAAGCCACTTTGCCGTACTAATCTCAGGTTTTTCTAATCCCCCAAGTTTAACTCTTCCATATTTCGAGAATGCCATACACATTGCAACAATAAATGTACCAATTAATAAAACTTGCCAGAAGGCACCAAAATATTTAATTGAAGCTGCAAAACTGCTATTAATGACTCCCTCTACATAATTTTTATTTAAGAAAACCGCAATTACAAATAATAAAAGCGAACCACCACTAATAAGAAATACAGGCCAATCCGTTTTTCGACTCTTCATCCTCATTTACACTTCCTCCCTCCTCAGCAATCTAAAAAAACAACTTTATTATGTTTTATTGTTTACACCCAAAACACAATGATTATATAAGTATAATAATTTATCTATTTCCTACACACTTATGTTGTCCCTAAAAATATGCTAAATCCCTTATTTAAAAGAAAATTTCTATTCCTCTTACATAAAAAAGCAAAATAAAAGACCTTATATTTCTATAAGGTCTTCGAAACAGAAATTTGATTATAACATAAGGAACTCCTTGGTTCAAAAAGCTCCTTCCAAAAATAACCGAGGGTAAAGGCTTCCATTTGCTACGTAACAGTAATTAAAAAAATTTATATTTTTACAGAAAATGCCCTATACTACAAACTATTTATGAAAAAAATTCGGCTTCAAAATTTCATTCGAATACGGTTTATGATAAATATGAGTGGTAGCTGGCGACAACGGCGGAATGAGCCACACCCAATTGCCAGTGACAACCCGTCCACATGATGCTTCTTGCTTCTCAAATTGTTGAAATTGTTGTGCAGCTGTATGATGATCTACAATACTAACTCCTTGTTTTTTGAAGGAATATAATACAGCAATATTCAACTCAATTAGTGCCTTATCTTTCCATAACGTACCGTTTCTCGATGTATCCAAATCCATCATTTCCGCAACTGCTGGAAGTAAATTATAGCGATCATGATCCGCTAAGTTACGTGCCCCAATCTCTGTTCCCATATACCATCCATTAAACGGAGCTGCTGTATAGGAAATACCGCCAATTTCTAAGCGCATATCTGAAATCATTGGAACCCCGTACCATTTTGCTCCAAGTAACGAAATTGGGTATTCTGGGTGTTCAATTGGTACCTCTTTTACTTCTTCTTTCGGAATTTTTTTATATATAGGCGCTTTTCCATCTATAGAAAACACAAGTGGCAATACATCGAAATTCGTACCTTCTCCTTGCCAGCCAAGTTCTTGACAAAAATTTGTAAACACAGCGGAATGAGAGTCACCAATCACTCCCATTTCTGTTTTATATCCTGCATACCGAATCAATTGGTGATTATAAATTCGTATATTATTTTCTTCACCTTGATATTGCTTAAAAATTGTAATGGTCGGTTTCACTTTTCCGTCGTTCGTTGCATATTTAATATGATGAATTAATGCATTATATACACCTTCCTCGTCATTTACTTCACGTGCATCTAATATGTGCATCTTACTCCAAAATAGTCTTCCGATACATCGATTACTATTGCGCCATGCCATTCGCGATCCATGGACAAGTTCTTCAAATGTATGTTCATACGTCCCCGTCTTTTCTATTTCAACTTGAATTTCCTTCATACGTTCTTCTATGAATTGTTCTTTATTAAGTTCTTTATAGCAAATCGTAATAAATTGACTCGCTTCCTCTATTAATTGTTTCGTTTTACTCATAAACGATCTCCTTCTATTCCAACAAAACGTTCTACTTTACAGTATAAGCAAAAAGAATAAGAGTCACAAACGAAAGTCGAATTGTTACTTTTATTGTAATATTTTTCAGAAAATTAAAGAGATTACTATTGACTTACATAAAAAATAGGTGTATTTTTGACTCAGGTAAATTATTTTTACCTAGACCAACTTTTAAAAGGAAAGGAGGTAATATTATGTCTTCATTTCAATTGCCAAAGCTTTCATATGACTATGATGAACTAGAGCCATATATCGATAGCGACACACTTTCTATTCATCACGGAAAACACCATGCGACATACGTAAATAACTTGAATGCTGCTTTAGAAAACTATACGGAATTACATAATAAATCTTTAGAAGAGTTACTATGTAATTTAGAAACTTTACCAAAGGAAATTGTTACAGCTGTCAGAAATAACGGTGGTGGACATTATTGTCATAGTCTGTTTTGGGAAGTAATGAGCCCACGGGGTGGCGGCGAGCCTAATGGAGACGTTGCAAAAGTAATTGATTATTATTTCAATACCTTTGACAACTTAAAAGATCAACTGTCTAAAGCAGCAATTAGCCGTTTTGGAAGTGGCTATGGGTGGCTTGTCCTTGATGGTGAAGAACTTACTGTTATGAGTACACCTAATCAAGACACACCTCTGCAAGAAGGGAAGACTCCATTACTCGTCATCGATGTATGGGAACACGCCTATTATTTAAAGTATCAAAATCGGCGTCCAGAATTTGTTACCAATTGGTGGCATACAGTGAACTGGGACCAGGTAAATGAAAAGTATTTACAAGCAATTCAGTCACAAACACATTAGTCGTGCGTATAAGGTAAGTTTGGTAATGTAGAATTAGTATTGTCGAAATCCTCCAGAATCCCCCGGATTGCCACCGGGGGATTTATGATTATTTCATTGCATGTATGTAATAACGTAATACTTGTTCTATTTCTATTTTCAACCCTCGGAACGGGAATCCTAATTCATTAGCTTTTCCATTATGTAATGTACAATTAGTCACTTCATTATAAGGTGCTACATGATCTCCTACTTCTTGAATGCGTGATTTTATCCCCGTATTTTCTTCTATAAAATGAATAATTTCCCGAGTAGAAACTACCCCGTTGCTACAAGCATTAATTGGCCCTTCTATGTCTTTCATCCCGCACCAAGCTAAAAATCCCCCGGCTTCTTCCTCATGTATAAACGACAATTTTCCATCTAGATGATTCACTGCGACAGGTTCTTCTCTCACAATATGTTCAACGTAAAATTGTAACCTTTTCGTATAATCATTTTCTCCAATAACAACTGGAAAACGAACTGCAACAACTGGAAATGTTGCTTGTTGAAATACAACTGCTTCGGCTAATCTCTTTCCTTCACCATAATTGAAGTCATTCCTATCTCCATACGCAATTTCATACTCGTACGGATTGAAGTCCTCTTCTGATAAACTTAGTGCTGGTTCATAGACAGCCATTGAAGATGTCATAACGTATTTCTTCGTTTTCCCTCGTAACACTTCACATATTATCTTCGCTGCATTCGAGCTATAGCATAAATTATCGTATACAATATCATAACTTTTATCTGCTAGACGCTCTGCTAGTTGTTTTTCATCTTCTCTATCTACAATAAGTCTTTTTACTCTACTTCCAAAAGAATCTTCCGTAATTCCTCTCGTCGCAATCGTTACATCGTGCCCATCTTGCAAAAGTGCTTCTACTAAATGTTTACCAAAAAATCTAGTTCCCCCTAGCACCAATACTTTTTTCAACTTTATCATCCCCATTTCGATAAATTGTAAAATACTACCTCTCTATTATAAATGCTAACATATAAAAAGCATGGAACTCGTTTAACGATTCCATGCTTTTCTCCAAAAAATATATTAACGTACTCGATATTTATAAATACAATAACAGAAGTATAAAATAGAAATTACAGATACATAAACCCATAATTCATATACGAACCCCTCTCCCCATACTCCCATAAAATAAAAGAGTGAAGGTAACGTCAATGTTACCCATGATTGTACGAAGGCAATCCTTCCAAGATATTGATTGATGTTCTTTTTTTGTGTATTTAATACAAAGAATAAATACCAAAGTAATGCCCACATAAACCACGTTAGCGCATTCACAACATCGTGGAATTGAACAAATGAAACAACCATATAGAATAAAGCAATAATTGCTACCCAAATACAAAACCAACCTAGACCGCTACTATCCATCCCTTTTATAAAAGTAACACCTACATATAAATAGGTTAATCCGAATAAGAAAGTAGCTGCATATGAATATACCGTCCAATTGCTTTGATCAGAAATCATGATTAAATAGAACGGAATAATAATTTGTAGTGCACCCACAAATAAATTAAAAACACCTGCACTTTTCATCTCTGCTTTTCCTAATATAACAAGACTATTTAAAAATAAAGCTGCACCCGAAAGTAATAATCCTACGTAACCCATATGTATTCGTGTGAAAGTCTTTCCCTTTCACACTTTTAACCTCCCCACAATATAAAGTGATTCTTTATTATTTTTCTTCCTATTTAAAACTACATACATAATTTTTAATTTAAATAAGTCAGACTTCCTACCTTGAAGAACACCAAATTTAAAACGCTTTCAATCATAAATAACCCTATCAGAACATTAATAAGATTCCTTGATTATAAACGTACTCTAACCATGACACAAGTATTGATGTTATTTTAAACATTACGTTTTTCATTTCTATAAAAATTAATAGGATAATGCATTTTTTCTATCTTACTCTACTAATTTCTAACATGGAATATTATAAAATGAGCTAGTCAGTAATACATTCATCTTTATAAGATAATCGTATACTGACCTAAACTTTCATAGTGAATATTGATAGTTTCTCATCCCTAATAATTGCTATTTATCATAAATATCATTCGGATTAATTGTAGGAATAAACCCATTTATAGAACTATATTTTTTAGATACGGTATTTGGAGTAACGGTAAACGTTACAATCTTATTACTTTGTTGTTTAAAATAGCGCATCCAATTTTGACTCCATTCATCTTTCGTAATAGCTTGTTTATTGAAGTCCTCCCACAATACACCATGTATAAAATTCAAGGATGTATTTTTGATTGTGTCAAATCCCCAATTCTGTATAAGAAGCAAATCGGAATCAACACCTTTTATTTCTTTTAATAAATTTACATATGCTTCGCGAAATTTCCCTTGTGTAACTGGCTGATCATAAAAATAGTCATCAATATCACCAGCGGTATCTAAAAACACACCGTCTATTCCTTTTCCAATAACTTGCTGTTTCACTTTATTTACAACAATCCGCCGGTAATGTTCATCAGCTAAATTCATAATATATGTATCCCACTGCTCAATCTTCATTTTCTTACCGTCTCGATAATAATAGTCTGATTCAACTACTTGCGATTTATGCCACGATTCTAATTCTAAAACACTAACATACCCAAGGACTACTGTTCCGGATTTTTTTAATTGCTGAACTTGCTCTTTCGTAAATGCATATGGCTCTATAATGACCATGTCATACTTTGAAAGTCCCTCAATTACTTGCTCATTTGCTTCACCATAATAAATTTTATAACTTCGTACATCTTTTAAAACTGGTTCCACGACATTTGCTTGGGCGGATGTACTTGAGGAAAAAATAAAAGAAAATATAGCTAAAAAGCATATGGAACGTTTCCACTCCATAATAATATTCCCCCCCTATAAAACTGTAATTTTTTATCGTTTTAAATATTAATACAAGTATAGTAATACAATAACATTTTACATTTTTTCAAGCTCGATATTTAATATAAATTCCAATAAATACAATACATTAACAAAAATTAGAATTTATTTCACTTGAATTTACTACATCTCTGTTGATAAAATGATTTGGGCTTCGTATATTATATATTTTAAAATAATTCTTTTAAATTATGTATTTTATTTCAGTGTACTATTCCTCAAAATTAAATTCGCAAACGAAAGAAGGGATTTTTTATGCACTATAGACAATCTAATTTATTACAAAAAATGATTGAACCTACGATTCTCTTTATTGCTCTATTTTTTCTCTCAATACTAACTGATTTTCTAACACCAACGTATGAATACTTCTTACTCTTATTTATTACATTAATTATTTCTAGCCGGTATGGCATATCTATCGCCCTTTTCACCTTTCTAGAAGCAATGATTTATATTTTTGTAAGCGGTATATATAAAGAAGATGATATATTACTGTACTTTTATTCATTAGATTACTGGATTAATTGGATTTTCTTACTTGTTATTAGTTTATGTTGTGGACTAATGAGTACTGCACAAAAAGAACGGTATGAAGATGTACATATGATAAATAATGAGCTAAAAGCCGAAAATAAAGAATTAAAATATGTTGTGAAACAATTGGATGAAACACGTATTACACTACGTTCTCGCGTACTTGAATCAAATAATCACTTATCTAAAATGTATCATATGTTTAAAGCTTTAAATCATACACATCCTGAAATTGTACTCGATGAGGGAATAAATGTATTAAAAATGTATTTCGGAGCAAAAAAAATTGGTATCTACCACGTTGATAACAATAAACAATCACTTCGTATTAAATTAAGAGCAGAAACTGGTAAAAACACCTTACCTCAATCCATTTTTGTTAAAAATGCTTCGCTAGTCATCAAAAATGCTCTAGCGCATAATCGACCTTTTTTCCGTACAGAAGAGGATTTTCAAGACGCTCCACTTTTAGTTGGTCCCGTCCTATTCCAAGATGATGTACAATACGTCATTATATTAGACGAAATTGAATTTTCAAAAGTAACTTCTGAGCAATTCGAACTTTTCACATGGTATTTACGCTGGATGGGTGATCGTTTACAAAACGCTTCTAATCTTTGGCTATCAAGTCAAGAGGATCGTACATTCCCTAAAACGAGCATTTATTATGAAGATGAATTTGAACATTTACTAAAAATAGAAAAGAAACGTTACGAAACATTATCTTATCCATATTCCTATTTTGAATTTACTGTTCCACAAGATTCCTTAGAAATAATAAATTCTATTTTAAAAGATCATTTGCGTGATATCGATATATTCGGTTATAGCACAACCAAGCAAAAAGTTATGATTCTATTACCTGGCACTGAAGAAAAGTTTTTATTACCAGTCAAAACTCGTATACAAAACGCTCTTTCTTCTAAAGGAGTGGTATGCTAATGATTTTACTCCTTCTTTACTTTATTTATGCTATTTTGGTTTTTCTTTTATTTCGATTTACGAAAGGTTTGATTACTGAAGATAAGAAAGGAATTATTGAGTTTTGCTTGATTATCTCTCTCCTTTTCCCGCTTGTCGGACTTATTGTATCAGCAATCATGTTATTACTGAATATAAGACGCTCCAAAACCGAGTGGTTACAGCAATACTCTGAGTATGTTTCCTTTCAAGTTGATCATTATGAAGATATTTTGGCATCAGCAAAACAAGATATGGACCTAATTTCATTTTCTTCTGGATTAGAACTAGATAAGCCTGAATTACATAAACAACTCATTGTACAGTTAAGCTCCTCCCCTATTTCCAATGAAGGAGGCTTATTGAAAGAAGCCATTCACCATAAAGATCCTGAAACTGTACATTACGCAGCAACTACTATTAATTTACTAAATGAACGGTACGAAAAACAGATCGAATACTTAAATAAGCAATTTCTACAAAATC
Source organism: Bacillus cereus group sp. BfR-BA-01381 (assembly GCF_022663555.1). Taxonomy (NCBI): domain Bacteria; kingdom Bacillati; phylum Bacillota; class Bacilli; order Caryophanales; family Bacillaceae; genus Bacillus; species Bacillus cereus group sp. BfR-BA-01381. The sequence goes on along the minus strand of NZ_JAKUFR010000013.1, from coordinate 23,195 downwards.
CACAAAAGGAAATTGCAAAAGAGTTGGTTTCTAACTATTTAAGATATATAGACAGTGGTCTTCTTTCTAATCAGCAAAAGGAAAAAATAATCGCCGAATTTATGAATTTTATTACACAAAGTGTAGAACTATTCCCTACCGAACCTCTTTATCCTTTCCACCTTGGAAATCTGTTTCTACATACAAAACAATATGCAAAGTCTGAAGAACAATTTTTAAATCTTATTCATTTCTATCCTGAATCATATTACGGTTATGTTGGGTTACTTGAAATATATTATGAGCAAAAGTTATGGGACGAGCTCTATAACTTAATCAATAATCTAGCAGCTGCAAAAAGGGTTCATATACTACCGCGTAAATATCAATTATTTGTAAGGCAGTTTGGAGGCGCACACATTGAAAAAGGGGATTAATATATATATCGGAATTGTTAGTATCATTTTATTTCTCTTAATTATATCTATCCTTATATATCGAACAGAAAATTTCTATCAAAAGTTTTCTGTTCCTAAAACTAAAGAAACAAATACTGTTAAAACACTCAAAGCAAAAGATGCAGCCCAAAATGGACAAAAAATGCAATTATACGTTTTAAAAACGGATAATACATTAGGGCAACAAGTCGAATTTAATACGAAAAAGGCAATGGATTACGCACACCTACACTATAAAGATATTACAGCTAATGAAATTAAGGGACTTACTCCCTCTCCCTATACAGGAATTATTATTACAGGTGAAATAATGGCGCAACTTCCACAAGCTGATATTCAAAATTTTGTACAAATGGGTGGAAGGATTATTATCGCAAACCGACTTGATTCAGATCCTTCTTGGAACACATTATTTGGTATTACAAAAAAAGAAGGCTTCAAAGATGTGAAAGGATTAACCTTTGAAGAAGTTTTATTCCCTGGTTATCCTGATCTCTCAAGTTCTTCTCCATTGTTCACTCATAGCTCAATGAATATTACGCTAGATGAGAATACAACTAATACTTGGATTACTGCAGAAGATACTCCCATCCTTTGGACCAATGACTACGGTGAAGGAAAAGTCTTATATTGGAACACAACAGCATTGAACGATAAATTAGGTAGAGGTATGTTCGTTCAATCACTGGGTACTATTTTCCCGACTTTCGTTACAGTACAACTTGGAGCGGAGATTATGTATATCGATGACTTCCCATCTCCAATTCCAAGTGGAGAACTAAAAAACTTAACAACAGAAAAAATTTCTGTTGAAGAATTTTATAAAAAACATTGGTGGAAAAATATGAAGGATATCTCTGAAGAACTTGATATTAAATATACAGGGGTTGCAATTGGGACATACCAAAATAAAGTAACGCCACCTTTTGAAAATTTCACAGGTAAAAATAGAAATACCTATTTATTATTTGGGAGAGAATTATTAAGTCACGGTGGAGAAATCGGTATTCATGGCTATAACCATCAACCTTTATTATTACCACCAGACCCAGTAGATAAAGCACTTGAATATGTTCCATGGAATTCAAAAGAGGACATGGAGAGATCCTTAGATGCTTTACAAAAACTCGTGTATAACTTCTTTCCAAACGAAAAACTAAAAACCTATGTACCACCATCCAATATTATAAATACAACTGGATTAAGTGCATTAAACGACGCGGTTCCAACTATGGAAACAGTTGCTTCTCTATATGTGGGAAGTAAAAGTAACGGCAGTTTAATTCAAGAATTTGGACCAGACGAGCACAACAAAAATATATATCACTTCCCGCGTATTACGAGTGGCTACGCTATCCCAGATGAAGAACAATTTATTTTAGCTGATGTTACCGCAAATTTAGGGGTTATCTCACATTTCGTCCATCCAGATGATATCCTTGATGAAAAACGTTCGGGTAATTTAACGTGGGAAGAATTATTTAAAGCTTATAAAACGACAATTAAAGAAATACGAGAAAGATATCCTTATATAAAAAGTATGACACAAAGCGAAGCAACTGCTTCTATGAAAATTTATCAAACTGGTGATTTAGCTGTTTCTTATGAAGATGATGCTGTTCATATTGCATATAAAGGATTACCAAACCACACTGCAACGATTATACGTGTGGAAGAAGGGAAAAAATTGAAAACCGGTTCATTCCCATACGGCACAGTTACAAAGCTAGATTCACAAATTTATAGCGTTATATTAAAACAAGCTAACGCTACAATTCCAATTAAAGGGGTATAGCAGATGAGAATAGGTTTAGTCGTTGAAGGAAGTTATCCTTTTGTCAGTGGCGGAGTAGCAAGTTGGGTACAAATGATCATCCAACAATTTAAAGAACATGAATTCACCATATTTGCGATCGTACCGCAAATAAAAACAGAAGAGGAATATCAATATGAAATTCCTAACAATGTAAAAGATATCATTATGATTCCCTTACAATCAGAAAGTGACTCAAAACATATAAAAACCAATTTAACGACTGATGAAGTACAAACACTTCAAAAATGGTTTACATTCCAAGCTAACAACACAGAGGCATTACAAATATTAGGGAACAAGCAAAAGCTAGGAACACTACATTCCTTCTTCGAAAGTCGTGAATTTTATGAAATAGTGAAAGAAAGCTATTTATATGAAGAAAGTAGTGGTTCTTTCTTAAATTACTTTTGGATGTGGAGATCTATGTTCACACCAATCATTCAAATTTTACAAATTGATTTCCCTGAATTAGATCTTATCCATTCTGTATCTACAGGCTATGGTGGGCTTCTTGGAGCTGCAATTAGTGCCAAATCTGACATACCATTTATTCTAACAGAGCATGGTATTTATTCTCGGGAACGTGAAGAGGAAATACTCCAATCAACTTGGATACCAATCGAATACAAAAAAAGATGGGTTTCTTTCTTCCATCATTTATCTCACCAAGCATATGAACAAGCTGCTGATGTGATTACGTTATTCGGACGGAATAGTGCATATCAAAAAGAACTAGGAGCCCCGGCCCATAAACTAAAAATTGTTCCAAATGGTGTTACTTTATCTGACTATAAAGGGCTACGTAAGCCAAAACATAATTCAGATAAACTCATTATTTCTGCTATTATACGAGTTGTGCCAATTAAAGACGTAAAAACAATGATTTATGCAGCTAAATTATTATTAGAAAAAGATATTCCTTTTATCTTCTACTTATTAGGTCCTGATACAGAAGAACCAGAGTATGCCCAAGAATGTCGTGATTTAATTCAGCAACTTGGATTAAAAGAACATGTAATAATGACTGGCAGAGTAAACATTAAAGATTACTTAAAACAAACGGATATTCTCGTATTAACTAGCATATCTGAAGGACAACCACTAGCTATGTTAGAAGGAATGGCATCGGGATTACCATGGGTTGTTACAGACGTTGGTTCTTGTAAGGAGTTAATTTATGGACAAGATGAAGATCCTTACGGCCAATGTGGCTTTGTTGTACCACCTGTATCTCCTGAACAAGTTGCCACCCACTTAGAATGGTATTATCGCCACCCTGAATCCATTCAACAATTCGGAAACAATGGGCGTAATCGTATTGAAGCATATTATCAATTATCAGGTGTTGTTGATAGTTATCGTAAGCTTTATTTAGAAAGGGGGGCGAAAACATGGCAGGTATAGGATTTCGATTACAAAAATTATTTCAGGAAGACTACTATTCTTCAAGGGTAAAAGCTTATGGATTTTCGTTATTTGTTACAGCTGGTCCTTGGTTAGTCGTTATTTTAGCAGTAACAACTATTCGATTCATTTTGAGTTTATTTCATTCTATTTCAATTGAAGAACAGCGCCTTTTCACTATTTCAATTTCATATTGCTTTATTTTTTCTCAAATTATTTACGGAGCATTGCAGCTCATTGTAACTAGATATGTAGCTGACCTTTTATACGAACAAAAAGCTGATAAAGTATTTTCTTCATTTTTAGGAATGACGAAGATCACACTTTTTTTAGCTATTATGTTATGGCTTTTGTTTGCATTTTTCACACCATTAGCTTTATATTATAAAATCGTGATGCTATTTTTATTTTTAGCTTTAAATATCATCTGGATTCAGTCCATTTATTTAACAGCAGCTAAAGATTATCAATCAATTGCACTGGCATTTTTAATCGGATCCATTTTTTCCCTATTAGGAATTATCCTAGTAGCTTACTGGCACCCTACACTTGGGTTAGAACATGGATCTGCCCTATTGCTTTTAATTTCTTTTACACTCGGCACTTTCATTACACTAGTATGGTTAAGTATCGTTATTGTACGAATGTTTCCAAATAGTGATGCTACTGAACAATTTACCTTTCTGTCTTATTTAGATAAATATCCAGAATTATTTTGGTCAAGCCTCTTTTACAATGTGGGTATTTGGGTATGTAATTTTGTTATTTGGTTTGGAGACGGTCGGGGAAATATTGAAGACACATTTATTTATCATCAAATTTATGATACTTCTGTTTTCTGGGCGTATTTAAGTATTATCCCAACCTATATTTTCTTTGTAGTATCCATTGAAACCAGGTTTTATGAAAGATATAAAAAGTTCTTCGGTTCGGTAAACAATGGCGGAACATTACATACGCTTTTACAATTGAAAGATTCCATGAACTTTGTCTTAAAGCAGGAAATGGAACGTATACTTCGTAATCAAGGTATTTTTTCCTTACTTATTATTTTTATAATATGGATGTTTAGTTCGCAATCTGGAAAGACAACACTTAATTACTCTATTCTGCAACTAACTATAGTTGGTGCTTATGCAAATGGAATGGTACTCGTTATTACATTACTACTCCTATACTTTGAGGATCGTAAAGGGGCATTTCGAACATCAGCTATTTTCTTTTTTGCAAACTTGTTATTAAGCCTTATCCTGCTTCCATTTGGATTCAATGGTTACGGCATTAGTTTCGCAGTTGGATCTTCTATTACATTCCTATATGCTATTTCTAGGCTCTTTACTTACATTAAAGATATTGATTATTATACATTTTGCCAGTCAAATATTCCTATAAAACAGCGAACCTTTTTTACCAAATTAGCTAATAAACTTAACGGGAAATAAATACAAAAATGCCCTTTGCTCATGCAAAGGGCATTTTTTGTATCTACATATTAAACTTCCAAATAGCCATTTTTATTATTTGATTGCCATCTCCAAGAATCTGCACACATTTCTTCTAATCCACGTTTTGCTTCCCATCCTAGTTCACGTTTTGCCTTTGATGCATCTGCAAAACATATTGCCACATCACCAGGACGACGCTCTGTAATTTTATAAGGAACTTTTTTTCCTGAAACCCTTTCAAATGCTTCAACCATCTCAAGTACACTATACCCTGTACCTGTGCCCAGATTATAAGCATCTACTCCTGTTGTATTCAGTACTTTCTCTAGCGCTTTTACGTGACCTTTTGCTAAGTCTACAACATGTATGTAGTCACGGATGCCTGTTCCATCTTTCGTTGGGTAGTCATTTCCAAATACACTTAATTCTTTTAGCTTACCTACTGCCACTTGTGTGACATATGGCATTAAGTTATTTGGAATTCCATTTGGATCCTCTCCAATACGTCCACTTTCATGTGCACCAAATGGGTTGAAATAGCGAAGTAACGCGATACTCCATTCTCTATCTGCAAATGCTACATCACGCATAATTTGCTCAATCATTAATTTCGTTTGACCATATGGATTTGTTGCACTTAATGGAAACTCCTCTGTAATCGGTGACGTTTCCGGGATACCATATACAGTTGCGGATGAACTAAAAATCATCTTCTTTACATTATGTTTCTGCATTACTTCACATAGCACTAAAGTGCTCGTAATGTTGTTATGATAATATGTTAATGGAATTGCTACTGATTCCCCTACAGCTTTAAATCCTGCAAAGTGAATAACTGCTTCGATTGCATTTTCTTCAAAAATTGCGTCAAGTGCTTCTTGATTTAAAACATCTTCTTTATAAAACTTAAATTGTTTTCCTGTTATTTCTTTCACTCGATTTATAGATTCTACCGAGCTATTCGAAAGATTATCAACTACTATAATTTCGTAACCGCTATTTAGTAATTCTACACATGTATGACTACCAATATACCCTGCTCCACCTGTTACAAGTATTGCCATAATTATAGTCCTCCATATTTCATTCATTATAAACTTCTCAAAGTATATCACATATTTCTTATCCTATGTTTAATATGCGAACACATAAACTTACATTTTATCCCATAATAATTTTATAACATATACGATTTCAATCAAGTAATAAGAAAAATGCCACATGATTTTTGTCATGTGGCGTTTTTCTTATTAAATTACGTAACAATATACACTTAGAAAATGTGCAAGACTACCTAATAATACAAAAACGTGAAAAATTTCATGATGTCCCATATATTTAAACTCTAGCCATTTTGGCTTTGTTCCATAAATAAATCCACCAATTGTATAAAAAATGCCCCCAAGTACTAAGAAAACAATGCCTCCTGTACTTAAATTCTTAGCTAACGGTGCAAAGAATAAAACAATTAACCAACCCATCGTAATATAAATTGCTGTCGATAACCATCTTGGACAATTAAACCAAAACATTTTAAACACAATGCCACAAATCGCAGTTGCATAGACTAAACAAAATAATAGCAAACCACTTGCTGAATTTAATGTAATTAAGCAAAAGGGTGCATATGTACCTGCAATTAATATAAAAATCATAGAATGATCTAACTTCCTAAAGAAGTAAATAACACGTTCATTGGCCACAACACTATGATATACAGCTGATGCCGTATAAAGGACCATCATTCCAATCCCAAACAAAATAACAGCTGTAATTGCAGCAAATGATGGCATCTTGATAGAAACTTTCACAAGCATAGCTAATAAGGCAATAAATGATAATATCGCTCCACCTAAGTGAGTAAATGCATTAACTGGTTCCCTTACATAAGCATTCATAATAACACCCCTCATATAATTACATGTAGTTTCGATAACTACATGTAATTATATACACATTTCTTTTTAAGGTCAACATTTACAATTTATTTGTTTCGTAATACCATATTTAAGGATGTATTAGACATTAAGTTCCACTAAGTTATAAAAGTGAGGGATTCTACGTGGAAAATATAAATGAATTACTTGAGACATTGCATTTAGAAAAAAATATTAAACTTGAGGATATTCCAAATGTTGACTTATATGTAGATCAAGTTGTCCAACTATTTGAGAATACTTATGCAGATACAACGAGAACTGATGATGAAAAAGTATTAACAAAAACGATGATTAATAATTACGCAAAAGGGAAACTATTCATCCCTATCAAAAATAAAAAGTATTCAAAAGAGCATATGATTTTAATTAGCCTAATTTATCAATTAAAAGGTGCTCTTTCCATTAACGACATAAAAAGTTCATTAGAAACTATAAATGACTCCTTATTAAATGATGATTCATTCGAATTAAATACGTTATACAAAAATTATCTTGCTCTTACTGAAAGCAATGTCGAAAGCTTTAAACAAGACGTAAATAACCGTGTTACAGAAGTAAATGAGATTTCTTCCTTAGAAGACACAAAGCTAGAAAAATTTCTACTACTAACATCCTTCGTGACCATGAGTAATATGTATAGGCGTTTAGCAGAGCAACTAGTGGATGATTTAAAAGAATCATAAATAAAAAACTATCCACCTATTAAAGTGGATAGTTTTTATTTACTTAATTGCTTCATGAACTTTTAGTTGTTTCCCTTTAATCGTTGTAGTCTTCATGACTTTCAAGACAAGTGGTCCTTTTCCATTTAATATTTCAACGTAAGAAACATTATCTTGTATCGTAATAATGCCTATATCTTCTGCTGTAACACCTTTAATTTTAGCAATTGTACCGACGAAATCTACCGCCCTAATTTTCTTTTTCTTCCCGCCATTAAAGTACAGCTTCATAATGCCTTTGTTGATGTCTGCATTTTTATCTTTCTTTATAATTGGTTTAGCATGTATCTTTTCTTCAAATGCAGCTTTCCCTTTCATAACTTCTTCTTTTGAAGGTCCAATTGCCTTTGGAATTTCAAAGCCAATATACTCCTCAATCTCTTCTAAAAATCTATTTTCATATGGTGTTATAAATGTAATAGCTTTTCCACTATTTCCAGCTCGTCCCGTTCTTCCAGTACGATGTACATAGCTTTCTTTTTCAAGTGGAATATCATAATTAATAACATGTGTAATATTATCAATATCAATTCCTCTCGCAGCTACGTCTGTTGCTACTAAATAACGGAATTTTCCTTTTCTAAAATCATCCATGACTTCAAAACGATCTTCTTGTACCATACCACCATGTATTTTGTCACAAGGATAGTTAGCTCGTTTTAATTGTCTATATACATGATCTACATTTTCTTGTGTACGGCAGAAAATAATACAGCTATCAGGATTCTCAATCGTTGTTACATCTTTAAGTAGTGAAAGCTTCTCGTCTTCTATCGCCTCAAAAAGAGTATGTTCAATTTTATCCGTCGTAATCCCAGCCGCTTTAATTTCAATATGAGTTGGTGCATTCATATATGTACGTGATAACCTTTCAACATCTTCCGGTAAAGTTGCTGAAAATAACATTGTCATTCTTTTTGTAGGTAATTCATCAATAATTGCCTCTACTTGATCGATAAAGCCCATGTTTAGCATTTCATCCGCTTCATCAATCACTAAATATTTTAATCGCTCTAAAGAAAGGGTCCCTTTTTCAATATGATCCAATACACGCCCTGGAGTCCCTACTACAATATGCGTCTTTTGCTTTAACTCTAATTTTTGACGTGCAAATGGGGATTTACCATAAATTGCGGCGGCTTTAATTCTTTTGAATCGCCCTATATTTGTAATATCTTCTTTCACCTGTACCGCAAGCTCTCTCGTTGGTGTTAAAACTAATGCTTGTGGTTTATTCTCTTCCCACTCCACCATTTCACAAAGTGGAATACCAAATGAAGCTGTTTTTCCACTTCCCGTCTGGGACTTCACAACAAGATCCTTCTTTTGTAATGCGACTGGAATAACCTCACCTTGTACTTCTGTTGGATGATCATACCCTAACCCAGTAAGTGCCCTTACAATTTCTTTACTTAATTTATACTCAAAAAACCCTTTTTTACTCATATATTAACCTCATTTTATTCTGTATTATTTTCTTTTTTATCTTTTGTATACGTTACTATCGCCCTACTTATTATACTTGAAACCTCACATAAAAAGATGGATTATGCCAGATTCATCTTTTTATATAGAAATAAACCTTATCATTTCATATATTGTTCAACTACTTGATAACATCTTTTGCTCGTATTGTTAGCATTAACCTTTTCATAGAATCCTACATCCACTCCAAAAAAATAAAAAGAATACATACGCCCTTATATAATTATCTTAATTTTTCAACCTTTTTTATAAACGAACAATACAAACAAAAAAACATTTTAAATTCGTTTTTAACGTTGTTTTTTAGATATAAAATCTACTTTTAAAAAAAACGTTAAGAAATCCTTTGACTTTTTAATGAAAACAATGTAAATTATCATATGGACGAACATTTTTGATTAATAAAAATAAAATATTCGTATTTTAGGGGTGTAAATGATGGAAAACGTATTCGACTATGAAGATATTCAATTAATTCCTGCAAAATGTATTGTGAACAGCCGCTCTGAATGTGATACAACTGTCACTTTAGGTAAACATAAATTTAAATTACCTGTCGTACCTGCAAATATGCAAACGATTATTGATGAAAGAATTGCAACTTATTTAGCTGAAAATAATTACTTCTATATCATGCATCGTTTCCAACCAGAGAAACGAATCTCATTCATTAGAGATATGCAATCACGTGGATTAATCGCTTCTATTAGCGTTGGTGTAAAAGCGGACGAGTATGAATTCGTACAACAGTTAGCTGCTGAACACCTTACACCTGAATACATCACGATTGATATCGCGCATGGACATTCTAATGCTGTAATCAACATGATTCAACATATTAAAAAGCATTTACCAGAAAGCTTCGTTATCGCTGGAAACGTTGGAACTCCAGAAGCGGTAAGAGAATTAGAAAACGCTGGTGCTGACGCAACAAAAGTTGGTATTGGACCTGGTAAAGTTTGTATTACTAAAATTAAAACAGGCTTTGGAACTGGTGGTTGGCAGCTAGCTGCACTTCGCTGGTGTGCAAAAGCTGCAAGTAAACCAATTATCGCTGACGGTGGTATTCGTACACATGGTGACGTAGCTAAATCTATTCGATTTGGGGCGACTATGGTTATGATCGGTTCTCTATTCGCTGGTCATGAAGAGTCTCCAGGGGAAACAATCGAAAAAGACGGCAAACTTTATAAAGAGTACTTCGGTTCAGCTTCTGAATTCCAAAAAGGTGAGAAGAAAAACGTTGAAGGTAAGAAAATGTTCGTTGAGCATAAAGGTTCTTTAGAAGACACTTTAATCGAAATGGAACAAGATCTTCAATCTTCTATCTCTTACGCTGGTGGAACAAAATTAGACTCCATTCGTACTGTGGATTATGTAGTCGTGAAAAACTCTATTTTCAACGGTGATAAAGTATATTAATTTTTAAATTTAACTCGAAGGACAAGCAGTTTTATGCTTGTCCTTCTTTTTCATATATAGAAATGTAAAATATTTTCATTTTACTGAATTTTCTAGTATCATGTTTTTAAATACTTATAATAAGGGGGATATAGCAAATGAAAAAAACTATTGAGAAACGTCATATTCGTGCAGACGTTCCTACTGAATTAACATGGGACCTCTCTGATTTATACGAATCTGATAAAGAGTGGGAAACTGCATTACGTGTATTAACAGATGATATAAAAAAACTTGATGCGTTTAAAGGTCAATTACACACTAGTCCCACGACCTTATTACATTGCCTACTTTTAGAAGAAGAGCTTTTAATGAAGTTAACAAAATTATACTCCTACGCAAATTTAAAAGAATCTACCGACCGTACAAATCCAGTTATTCAAGCGAACTCTTCCAAAATTGCCGCTTTATGGACGAAAGTACATACGGCGCTATCCTTTATTCATAATGAAATTCTCTCATTAGAAGAAGGAACAATTGAAAAATATTTAACTCAAGAAACAAAACTTGAACCTTTCCGTAAATCATTACTAGACATATTACAAAAAAGGCAGCACACGCTCTCTCCTGAAACTGAAGAAGCACTTGCTGCACTCGGCGAAGTACATAGTTCTCCATACAAAATTTACGGTATGACTAAATTAGCCGATATGGATTTTAACTCCATACAAGACGAACAAGGAAATGAACTTCCTGTCTCATTTGCATTATTTGAAAGTAAATATGAGTTTTCTCCAAGCGTAGACATACGCAGAAAGGCATACTCATCATTTGTGTCCACTTTGAAGCGATATAAAAATACCGTGGCAACAACATATGCTACCGAGGTAAAAAAACAAGTAACACTCTCTTGTTTACGCAAATTTGAATCTGTTACTCATATGCTTTTAGAACCTCAAAAAGTTCCACTTGAAATGTATAACAATCAACTCGATATTATTTATAAAGAATTGGCGCCTCATATGCGCCGTTTTGCAAATTTAAAAAAGAAAGTATTAGGACTCGATCAAATGCTGTTCTGCGACTTACATGCACCTTTAGATCCCGAATTTAATCCAGCAATTACTTACGAAGAAGCAGGAAAACTCATTCAAGAATCTTTACAAGTACTTGGCGATGAATATAGTGCCATTATCGAAAAAGGATTCAAAGAAAGATGGGTCGACCTTGCAGATAACGTAGGCAAATCAACTGGAGCATTTTGTTCAAGTCCATACGGTTCTCATCCATACATTTTAATTACATGGCAAAATACGATGCGCGGCTGCTTCACATTAGCTCATGAATTTGGGCACGCTGGTCATTTTTATTTAGCAAATAAAAACCAGCGTATTATGAATGTACGTCCATCTATGTACTTCGTTGAAGCACCATCTACAATGAATGAATTACTATTAGCCCAGCATTTATTAGCGACGAATGACGATAAGAGAATGCGCAGATGGGTAATCCTGCAACTACTTGGCACATATTATCACAACTTTGTTACTCACTTACTTGAGGGAGAATATCAAAGAAGAGTATACAGCCTAGCAGAAGAAGGTGGAGCACTTACAGCTACAACTTTAACTGAAATAAAAACAAATGTACTTTCAACATTCTGGGGAGATTCCGTAAAAATTGATGAAGGTGCTGGCTTAACTTGGATGCGTCAACCTCATTATTATATGGGCTTATATTCTTACACGTATTCCGCAGGCCTCACTGCATCTACTGCAGTAGCTCAAATGATTAAAGAAGAAGGACAACCTGCCGTTGATCGCTGGTTAGATGTACTTCGCGCTGGTGGTACGATGAAACCACTTGAATTAATGAAACATGCCGGAGTTGATATGTCAAAACCAGATGCAATCCGCAGAGCTGTTTCTTACGTTGGTTCCCTAATTGATGAATTAGAGCGCTCTTATCAAGAATAAAAAATAAGCCCTCGCTTTATGAGGGCTTATTTCATATTTACTTTCCAAATCTTTTACGGTATCCACATTTTCTACATAACTCTTCAACTGCAACTCTTCTAGAAAATCCATCAACAATGTTTGTCGCTCTTTCACCTTCTATAATGTTAGAAAATGAGTCATTATTAATATTCCCAAGGTTAATGATTCCCTCACCATCTAAACAACAAGGAATAACCGTTCCGTTCGCTAAAATACCAGCTTGATTTCGAAGCCCGTGACAGAATCCTTTTCCATCATCCTCTTCTTCATGCAATGCTGGCCACTGGAATTCATAGTCTTGATTAATAAAGACACGTTCCGCAATTTTTATACCTTTTCCTGGTGTAAGCTTCTCTTCAATTTGATAAGATAGATTAAACTCATTTTCAATGATGGATAATAACTCTCTATTCTTCTGAATTTCAGCATTCGTTTTATTATCCTGCGTTAAATTCCATAATCTTAGTGAAACAATTAAATCTGATTGACTTGTCGCCTCTCTAATGAAGGAAAGTATACTTCTTACATACCCCTCTTTGTCTTGTGAACCTGGGTGCCCATCAAAACTATGCAGTGAAAAATTCATTTGTCTTAAAGCAGGCTTATTTAACAATCTATGCCTTCTCTTATTAATTAACGTTCCGTTCGTTGTAATATTAACTTTAAACCCTTTTTCATGGCTTAAATCTAACAATTGATCTATTTTTGGATGCAGCAACGGCTCACCCTTCACGTGCAAATAAATGTAGTCTGTGTGTGGTTTAATTTGGTCTAACCTTTTTGCAAAATCCTCCACAGAAATGAATTGCTTCTGTCTTTCCGTCGGCGGACAAAAGCTGCACGCAAGATTACATACACTCGTAATCTCCAAGTAAAATTTCTTAAACTTCTTCACCTTTAACTCCTCACTTCTATGACTACTTATACTTTTTCCTCTTCATATTACAGCATACTTTTTTAGAAATAGAAACATACTTATTTTAGGAAATAAAAGTTTACTACATAAAATACTTCTTTAACCTCTTTTTAATTTCCGGAAGTTGCATATAACTATCATGTTTTCTATCTTCAATCTCTTGAATACCTCTCTCAAGGATTTCTTTCGCTTTCTCTTCTTGCCCTGACATCATATAAAAATCACATACTTTTTCATAAAAAATAATCGGACTTCTTATATCATACTCTGCTGCAGTATTCCAATCATCAATTTGCGAATAATAGGTAATCCCAATATTCATTACATTCCCTACGAATGCACTAAATTCCGCCTTATCACATTCTGAATTCGTAAGCTTCCAGTGCTGCACCTTTCTTTCCCATCCCGGAATATTCCACTCTGCATCTCCGGCTATTGCATCATTGACTGGTTTATCTCCCCACTGTTCCTTATACCATTTTGTATACTTTTTTGACGTAACACCCCACATAGTCCAAAATTCACAATAATTTTCCGAGTTCCATGTACTGAGCGAAAAGCTAAAGGTTAGTTCAAAATCACCTTGTTTACGAGAAAATTTAGGTACACTCTTTGCATAACGAAAGCCCAATCTTTGTAGTTCATCGACTAAAAAATTTTCTATATATAAACTTAGTAGTTGTTTTGGCTTCATACTACAGTTCCCCCATTACATATTGTGAAATATAGAAAACGGCCACATATGTAGCCGTTTGAATGTACTATTACTATTTATGATACGGTTCACCACGATTAATACGAAATGCCCTATACACTTGCTCAAGCAATACTAATCGCATTAATTGGTGCGGTAATGTCATCTTTGAAAAAGAAAGTGATTCGTTTGAACGCTTCATTACTTCTGAACTTAATCCAAGTGATCCACCAATTACGAATGCAACTTTACTCTTCCCATATGTAGCAAGACGATCTAAGCTTACTGCAAATTCTTCTGATGATTTTTGTTTTCCTTCTATCGCTAACGCAATGACATGCGTATCATCAGAAATTTTATCCAGTATACGTATTCCTTCTTTTTCTTTTACAATTAACATTTCTGCTTCACTTAAATTTTCTGGTGCCTTTTCATCTGGCAATTCAATTACTTCTACTTTTGCGTATGCAGATAATCGTTTTAAGTATTCTGCTATACCTTGTTTTAAATATTTTTCTTTTAATTTCCCAATTGAAATAATCGAGATATTCACACGTATTCCCCACCTTACAAACATGTTATCCACATAACTTATCCACATATCCACAATTGTTACCCACATATTGTGTGAGAATCTGTGTTCGATACAACATATGTCGCCTCATTTTGACAAAATTCACATGTTTTTTTCTCTTTTTCTGAGTTATCCACATTGTTAATAACCGGCGGAACTTCACACTCATCCACAATAATATCTAAAGCTAATTCAACATGTTCTAAACAACAAGGTAAGTTCATATTCTTCACCTCACTTTTCTACAATAGAAAACAGGAGGTAGGCCCTCCTGTTTTTAATACTTTTGAATGCCTAGTTTAACCGTTGTTGTTGCTCGTTTTGTACCACGATAAAACGTAAGAGTCATTTTATCATTAATTTTTTTATCATATAAGGCCGTACGGAATCCGATAATATCGCGAACTGGTTTCCCATCTACTGCTACAATCACATCGTGTTCTCGCAAACCAGCATCTGTACCTGGCGAAGGACTTTTCACATCTAAAATGCAAACTCCCTCTGTTACATTGCCTGGTAAATGCAATGTTTTTGACCAATAGTAGTTTGGAATTTCATTTAATGATCTCAGTTCAATTCCAACATACGGTCTTCTTACTTTTCCGTACTTCTCTAATTCATTCATAATTGGAACAGCTCTAGTAACAGGAATAGCTAGCCCAATTCCTTCTACTTCTTTTGCCGCAATTTTCATTGAGTTAATACCAATTAATTGACCCGCTGCATTTACAAGCGCACCACCACTATTACCCGGATTAATTGCTGCGTCTGTTTGCAACACTTCTACTTGCCAATCATAATGTCCATCTTGATCTAAATCTACAGGGACAATACGCTCATTAGCTGAAATAATACCTTGTGTGACAGTTCCAGAAAATTGGAGCCCGAGTGGGTTTCCAATCGCAATGACTGGTTCTCCTCTACGAACAGTATTAGAATCGCCAATCTCAATTACTTTTTTCACATGCTTTGCATCTATCTCTAGTACAGCCAAATCTGTGACTACATCGGTTCCTAATACCTTTCCTGGAACCTTCTTACCGTCACTTAAACTTACTTCAATACGATTTGCTCCAGCAACAACATGATTATTCGTTACAATATAAGCTTGACCATCTGTCTTCTTATAAATTACACCTGATCCCGTACCTGCTTCTGAATCTGCCTCTGAAAAATTATCTCGTTGAATATTAATAACTCCAACAACAGCTTCAGACGCACGATCAACAGCATCCACAAAACTAATCTGTTTAATGCCTTGAGCTTCCGCCATATTACTTCCACTTGCTTCAGCCTGCGGAAACGCGTCCGTATCATTTGAAAATAAAGGAGCTCCAAATGCAAATAACGAAGCTCCTACAATTGTTCCTGCTATGCTAGAAATAACAATACCTTTATGCTTCTTTTTCCTTGCACGTTTCATACGATAATTTTCTCCATCAATAAAGGACATATTTGTTCACCCATCTTCCTGAAAACAACTATATTCACCTTTATTGTTTACTAAAATGGAGAATTATACGTATTGAATTTTTGTAGGCATTTTTGGATCTGTATCGTGGATTTCAAAAGCTTCTCCCACTCCAAATCCCTTTTCCTCTAATACTTGCGATACTGACATTCGCGCCAGTTCTTTCATGTTATTATCTAAACTTAAATGGGCTAAATAAATATGCTTTGTCTCATCTGTAATTACATCCGCCATAGCCAATGCAGCATCTTCATTACAAACGTGCCCTACGTCACTTAAAATACGTCGCTTAATACTCCATGGATAGCGTCCCATACGAAGCATTTCCACGTCATGATTGCTTTCAAACACGAAAGCATTAGCCCCCTTAATAACACCTTTCATACGGTCACTCACGTATCCTGTATCTGTAATAAGAGCTAACTTTCTATTATTGTTATGAAAAGCATAGAACATCGGCTCTGCCGCGTCATGTGAAACTCCAAATGACTCGACCTCAATATCACCGAATGTTTTTACATCCCCAACTGAGAAAATAAACTTTTGCTCAGTTGGGATATTTCCTATTAAGTGTTCCATTGCATTCCATGTTTTCTCATTTGCATAAACAGGTAAATCATATTTACGTGCCAATACACCTAATCCTTTAATATGATCACTATGTTCATGTGTTACAAGAATACCCGATACATCGTTTATATTTAATTCTGCCTGTTTAAATAAAGCCTCAGTTGCTTTACCACTTAAACCTGCATCGACAAGTAACTTCTTTTCATCTGTTCCTACATATAGCATATTCCCTGTACTTCCACTTGCAAGTACGCTAAAATGCAATCCCATTCTTTCTCACTCCAGTATGTTCATCAACCACTTGATTTTCCTTTTCCCCTAATTCCATAACTTGTCCTTCAATTGCATTTACAAAGAAGTCCTGCTTCTGCTCCGTCTTTAAGTTCCACGTTGGAGCAAGTACTTGGTTATTAGAAGTAGATGCGGTAAGGTTGGCATAACCAATTTGCGCTTCTTTTACATGTGTATTCCCATGAATTTTATTTTTTAAATACAGATTTTCTAAAGCGGTTTGGGCAGTAATAATTTCTTGCTGTTTCGTTTTTTCACTTTCGCCCATTTCTTTTAAACCTGTTAGCATCGTCTGCGTGTACGACACAAGTTCATTTTTTTCATTTAATTCCACAACAATCATTGCCTGATCGTTATAGAAAATAGGCTTATCTTTATATTTTTGGAAGAAGTAAATTTTAGAGTCTTTCATCGCCCCAAACTCATACTTTTGTCCATCTAATACATAGTTCTTCAAAAAATCATTATACTTATCTTTGGATAAAGATTTTGTATTTAAAAAGGGCTCTTTTAGCTTACTTTCTATCTTGTACATATTTTGTATATGCGCCGTTTGATTTTTTAAAGACTGTACGTCTTCTTCTTTAAATGTCTTGTTTTCAGCCCTAATAAATGACTCTTTTTTCGGTTCTTTAGGAAAATTACCCATAGTAATTTTGTTTGCTTTTAATTCTTGATCTATCTTTGTTTCTGCAATAAGCTCCAATTGATTACTATCTTGCTTTTGAATGAATTGAAAAATGAGAAAGAGGTCCAAAACAAAAAAGGTCACAATAAATATGGTTTTAATCCGATCCCAATCCATTTAGTCCTCCCTCATTCCACTCATATATTTTTTGTTTGCCAGCTTCATCTTCAACAAACTTTACATACCAAATTGGCTGTAGTCGCGCTACTTGCCCATCTAGTGATAATTTGTATCCAATCCCAATATCTTTAATAGATCTTTTATCTACCGCGGCATTATTTTCTAAGGATGCTATTACAACATGACCTGACGGAAGAGTAACCTTCTGTTCTATACCTTTCGTATTTAAAGAAAGCAACGGTCTTTCATATTCCATTACTTCTTCTGATCCCCATACTTGTCTCAATTCAGCTAATCCATCTGTATTGAATACGGGATATCCATCTTCCTGTAAGCGGAATACTGTCTGTCCTTTATTCATATAGTCCAAACGATATGAATCCAAACTCCCACTGTGACCATTTACAAAATCAAAACTTTTTTGTAAAAGCATTAAATTATCTGGCTTTTTCTCACTTAAAACAGAAGAATTTTTATACTTTAGCATATGCTGATCGTTTTCAATCTCCATAGACCTAATACCATCTGTAAATATTTCTTTCGATCTCTCGATAATAGGGCTTAAATAACGTGGGTCACTAAAAAGAGCATTCTTAAATGTATCAACCGCTAAATTAGATGAAATATATGTTATATTACTTAATTCTGTCGTTCCATCTGGTAAAAATAACTTTTTCATATCATTAATTTGATAGTCAAAATAAGGTTTCGCTGATACTATAAATTGATTTTGTGCATTTACAATATCTTTTAAATACACACCACTTAATTTTGCTTCATATATTCTAGAATTATCACCATCAGAAACAAAATTAATTTTAATTTCTTGATCCCTACTTCTAGAAGGATCAAGAATAATTCGATTAAAGTGTTTAGGCTTAGCTATACTTTTTTCTTTCATACTAAACATAGATTTAACTGCATCAAATGGGATGTTGGTAGGGAAAATAAGTTCAATTTTCCCTTCACCATGAACATAAGAAAGGAAGTCAGCCTTAGCAATCGATATCTCTTTGAACTCATGTAATTCCCCTGCTTCCAAAGTTCTATAGATTGATTCTATATCTCCCTCTCTTTTGCTCCCGTAATGATTTTTATCTTTATGCACAATGATAGAAGTAGGGCGGACAACATCAGCGATTTTAGTTTGAGTATTTCCCTCATTCCCCTGTACAAATTTTGCGTTTTGCATAGATGTGGAATCTGGCACATATGTCCATAAGTTAAAAGTAAGAAATAGACTAATTACAACTAAATTAATTAAAACTATCGTTTTAACATTCTCCATACTCATTCCCATTCGTCCTCTTCATCTGCTGCCATAGGCAATGTGAAATAAATCGTTGTCCCTTTTCCTTCCTCACTCTTTGCCCAAATCGAGCCACCATGTGCCTCAATCATTTCTTTCGCAATCGCTAATCCAAGTCCTGTACCGCCCATTTGTCTTGAACGTGCTTTATCTACGCGATAAAAACGTTCAAAGATTTTATCAACGTTTTCTTTCGGAATACCCATTCCTTGGTCACTTACACTAATCTCTAATAATTCTCCGCGATCACGTAAACGATATGTTACTGTTCCACCTTCTGGCGAATACTTTAATGCATTCGAAATAATGTTATACAATACTTGCGTAATTTTATCCGTATCCATATCAATAAATCGAGATTTTTTAGAGAAAGATCGTTTGAAGCTTACGTTTTGCTCTTTAGACATTTCAAAACGATCAATAATGTTATTAAAGAAGTCAGTAAAGTCGACCCACTCTTTCATTAAACGATGTTCTGTACTATCGAGTTTAGATAGTTGCAATAACGCATTTACAAGTCTAATCATTCTTTCGGTTTCTTCTTGTGTAACTGTTAAAAATTGTGGTGCAATATTTGGATCTTGCCACGCACCGTCTGTAAGTGCCTCTAAGTAGCTGCGCATTGTCGTTAATGGCGTTCTTAATTCATGAGAGACGTTTGCTACAAACTCGCGACGTTCTCTTTCTATACGCTCCTGCTCAGTCACATCATATAATACGGCAATTAAACCATTTGCTTTCCCTGTCTCTTTTTGAATAACAGAGAAACTAGCGCGTAAAATATATGGCTCATTTCTCGTACTAAAATCTAATAAAACAGAATCCGGCTCTTCGTATAAATGATCGAGCGTAAATTCTTCTTGTATTCCCAATACTTCTAAAACAGATTGATCGAGCGCCGTTTCACGCGAAACATTTAGCATCTTTTCCGCAGGATCATTTAATAAAATAATGTCCCCTTTTCGGTCAGTAGCAATTACTCCATCTGTCATATGTGATAATACGGATGACAATTTACGTCTTTCACTTTCTGTTGAAGAACGAGCTTGTTGTAATTTTTTTGATAAATTATTGAAAGATAATGCTAATTGTCCAATTTCATCATGGCTGTGCACTTTTACTTTTCTTGAATAGTTTCCCTTTGCCATTTCAATTGCTTGTCTTCGCATATCAGAGATTGGTCTCGTAATCGTTTGAGCTAATAAAATTCCAAGTACAGCTGTTACGAGTAATGCAATAACGGTTCCGGTCGCAAAGATTTGATTAATATCCTTCATCTGCTTATAAACATCTTCCATGGATGCAACAACGTAAATAGCACCAAGTGCATCTTTGTTGTTATCATCCATAATAGGAGTAATCATAACTTGTACACGGTGACCTGTACGACCATCCTTCTCAATTTTCACTTCTGGTTTTTTTTGTACCAATACCCGCTGAACAGCTATATCAGTTGACGTTCTATTTACCTTGTTTTGCTTTGACTCATCTGAAATAGCGAGCAGCTTTCTATTCGCATCAAATACACTTACCTCTTGAATATCCTTCTTTCGATCAGAGGCAAATTTTCGAATGGAAGTTTTAATCGTTTCACCTGTTGATTCTGTCTCTGCTTTTGTATAACTTTTTTTAAACTCTTGTTTCAAGTTATACGATAATAAGTTCGTTTGTTGCGTTAAAGAATCTCTAAAACCTTGTACAAGACTCTTTTCTAACTCTCTTACGAAATATACCCCAATAACTTGCATAGCTATCAATATTAATAGCATATATATGAGTACAAATTTTAAATGAATAGATTGAAAAAAACCGACTTTCTTCATATACTATTCCTGCTCTGGGTCACGCAAGTAATACCCTACTCCACGTCTAGTGACAATTAATGTAGGATGACTTGGATTATCTTCAATTTTTTCACGTAGACGACGTACTGTTACATCCACTGTACGTACATCTCCAAAATAGTCATAACCCCAAACTGTTTGCAATAGATGTTCACGTGTCATAACTTGTCCTAAATGTTTTGCTAAATAATGTAATAGCTCAAATTCACGGTGTGTAAGCTCAATATTTTCCTCACGTTTCGTTACACTATACGCATTTGGATTGATAACAATTGGTCCAATAACCATTTCCGTATTTTCTTCTTTTTCTGCCGCACCACCTTGCTGATGGCGACGTAAATTCGCCTTCACGCGAGCGAGTAATTCCCTCGTACTAAATGGCTTCGTTACATAATCATCTGCCCCAAGCTCAAGTCCTAATACTTTATCGATTTCAGAGTCCTTCGCTGTAAGCATAATAATCGGCATTTCTGAGCTTTTACGTATTTCACGGCAAACCTCTAAGCCATCCTTACCTGGTAGCATAATATCTAATAAAACCATATCTGGTTGTTCTTCAGTTGCTTTTTCAATTGCTTCATCACCATCATGCGCCATTACAATTTCAAAACCTTCTTTTTCTAGGTTGAACTTCAAAATATCTGCAATCGGCTTTTCATCATCAACTACTAAAATTTTCTTTCCCATCATCGTTTATTTCCTCCTTATAAAGTGAAACTTTAATCAGCCCTCACCAATTGGGCTTTTACGGGCAGCCCTCCCTCCACCTAACTTCTTTGCTTTCGCTGAATTTTAAGGTGGAGGCCTTACTGCCCATTAAATAGCGGGGTAAAAATATGGTCAATATCCCTAAACACATTGATGTCTACATAGTATGTCCCTATATGACCGCATCTTTTGCTTAAGTACTTTCTCCTCTATTCTCACAGACTCATGTATGATCCACTTTTACACGGAATCCTATACGATCTATAGAAAAACCTCTAGCTTCAACTGCTAGAGGCTCCTCATTCTATTTTAAAATAACTACTCAATTTTGTAAAATTACACAAATAAAAAGGATATTAAGTGGGCCCACTTAATATCCTGAGAGTGGCTCGGGACGGAATCGAACCGCCGACACGAGGATTTTCAGTCCTCTGCTCTACCGACTGAGCTACCGAGCCAAAACTATATATAAAACCACTAATGGTGGTATAAACAAAAGTGGCGGTCCCGACCGGGGTCGAACCGGCGATCTCCTGCGTGACAGGCAGGCATGTTAACCACTACACCACGGGACCAAAAATGAAAATAAAAAAACATGACCCGTACGGGATTCGAACCCGTGTTACCGCCGTGAAAGGGCGGTGTCTTAACCACTTGACCAACGGGCCACGAAAAATAAAATGGTGAGCCATGAAGGACTCGAACCTTCGACCCTCTGATTAAAAGTCAGATGCTCTACCAACTGAGCTAATGGCTCATACTCACCAACGTCATATTTTCGTGACGACAAGATGTATCATAACATGTTTTATTTATTTTTTGCAATACCTTTTTTTATTTTTTTATAAAAAATAAGAAAAAACTCATGCGGACATGAGTTTTTTCTTAAAAATATCAATTAAGCTTCGTATACGTTACGAACGATATTCGTTTGGTTACGATCTGGTCCAACTGAGAACATAGATAATTGAATTCCTGTTAACTCAGAAACACGTTCTACGTATTTTCTTGCATTCTCAGGAAGCTCGTCTAATGATCTTACACCAGTAATATCTTCTGTCCAACCTGGAAGCTCTTCGTATACAGGCTCACATTTCGCTAAAATGTTTAAGTTTGCTGGAACTTCATCGATAACTTCGCCATTGTATTTGTAAGCAACACAAATTTTAAGAGTTGGAATACCAGTTAGAACGTCGATAGAGTTTAATGATAAATCTGTTAAACCACTAACACGACGCGCATGTCTTACAACAACGCTATCAAACCAACCTACGCGGCGTGGACGACCAGTTGTCGTTCCATACTCACGACCAACTTCACGAATTTGATGACCAATTTCGTCATGAAGCTCAGTAGGGAACGG